>CBDUBO010000189.1:0-5336 GCA_965365405.1 uncultured Rhodothermales bacterium
CGGACTTGTGCTGTGGCATGGTAAAAGGAAAGAGGGTTCGTGCAGGTTGAGCCCGCCAACATAGGACCGGACAACAGGGCCGTCAACGCTGCCGTGGACGTTTCACAGCGAAACCACGAAAGCTCGCTGGAACAGCGTCTGAAAAGGCCTCGTTGCGCCTTAGCTGTCCAGAAACGCCATGCGCTCGTTTTTGTCTCAACTCGTCGGGCCCTCCCGCGCCCCCCTTACCGTGGTGGTGATGGACCGCGAGCAGACAGCCCGGCCTGTTCAGCATCAGGTGCGCCCCCGCTCCCTCCTGCTGGGCCTCATTCTCGTTGCGGCCGGAACAGGCACCATCGTGTTGCTGCTGGTCTTCTTTACGCCGCTGGGACGCCTCGTGCCGGGCAACGTCGCAATGTCGGCGCGGGGAGCAGACGAGGTCAGTCAGGCGCGACTGGCGGCCCTGGAAGACTCGCTCCGGGTGCAGCAGGAGTACGTAGCCCGCTTCCGCACCTTACTGTCGGGAAGGCCTACTGAAACGCTGGAATCAGCCGCGCCGAATCCTGCCCCGCCCCGCGTGGCCTCCCGCCCGGCGCCCAGCGCATCCGATCCCCCCGCCGAAGCCCTCAGCGGATCGGGGGCCGTGGCGTCGGTGTGGACGGGTGAACCCACGGCACGCTTGCGCCCCGTTGACGCCTCTGGCCTCCCGCTTCCCACTCCTTCGCCCGTGCAAGGCTTCCTTTCACGCGGCTTCGACGCACGAGCCGGCCATTTCGGCGTGGACGTAGCCACTGGCACCGGGGCCGTCGTGCGGACGGTGGGCGACGGCTTCGTCATCTTTGCGGACTGGGCGCACGAGGGCGGTCACACCATCGCCGTGCAACACGCCGACGGTTACGTGTCGGTATACAAACACAACGAGCGCCTGCTGCGCCGGGCCGGCGAGCGGGTTCGCGCGCGCGACGCCATCGCCATAAGCGGTAACACGGGCGAAATTTCTACAGGGCCGCACCTGCACTTCGAGCTGTGGCGCGATGGGATGCCTCAGGATCCGCGGGCGTTCGTGGTGGGGTGGTAGCCAACACCGCTCGGCTTGGCGGGCCCGCGCCCCGATGCTACTTTGTGACCTACAGGGTTCCACCTCTTCCAGCAGCCATGGCTCTTTTCGGACAGGATGCAGACGCGCGCGGGCCGCGCAACGGCGGTGCACCCGCACAGCTCAACATGATCGGCGAGGGCACCGTTCTCGAAGGCACGGTGCGCTCCGAGGGAGATATTCGCATCAGCGGCCAGATTATCGGCAAGGTGTACGTGCGCGGGCGCGCCATTCTTACCCAGGAGGGCAGCATCGAAGGCGACCTCTCCGCCACCGATGCCGACGTGGCGGGCGTGGTGAAGGGCACGGCCGAGATCGAGGAACGCCTCGTACTCAAAGGCACCGCCCGCGTCGAGGCGACGGTCAAGGCCGGGCGGCTTGTGATCGAAGAAGGCGCCGTCTTCAACGGCGACTGCCAGATGGGAAGCCGGGGCATCGTCTCCTCCGAGCGCCTGAAGCCCGTTCCGCTTGCCGAGGCCTGACATGGCAGACGCGCCCGGAGAAGACCACTGGCTTAGCAGCGTCCGGCATTCGAGCCCGTACGCCGGGCTGGGCTGGCAGATCGCCGGGGCGCTCGTGATCTTCGTCGCCGCGGGCCTGGGACTCGACCTGTGGCTGAAGACGATGCCCTGGCTGACGGTGGCCGGCGCGCTGCTGGGCGTGGTCAGCATCTTCGCTCTGCTCTACCGCGTCAACACTGAGATGAACGCCGCGTCACGACGCCGCAAATCTGGTGTGAAGGCAGGCGGGGAAGCGGGACGAAAGGCCTGATAGAAGCCGTTCACCCTTAATTCACCCCCTCCAGGCGCACCGTTTTCGCCCAGGGGCGTAATTTTCCGCCCGGTTCACCAGGGCCGACTTCCGATTTCGCCATCCCCGCCCATTTCGTTCTTTCTCCAGCGCTGATGACAGAGCAATTCTGGCTGAGTCTGGGGCTTGGCGTGGGCATTGGACTGGTTTACGGACTGGTTGCGGTCGTGTCGCTTCGCGTCGCGCTGCGGCAGTCGGGGCAGCAATTCGCGGCCATTTTCGTGGGGGGGATGCTGGGGCGGCTCGTGCTCGTGCTCGCGCTCACCGTGGCCGTGCTGATGCTTGCTTCGGTGCAGCCCCTGCCCTTCGCACTGTCGCTCGCCGCCGTCGTGGTGGTGGTGATGGGCGCCGAGATGTTGATCGCGTATCGCCACCTCAACGGGCGCCCCTCCTGAACCTCGCCATCTTGCACTTGCAGACGTTTATGAACGCCAGAGGCTTTATCGCGATTGCTCTCCTGCTCGCCACTGGTGCGGCGGCGCTGCCCGCATTCGCCGCCGGCGACGATGGCAGCGGCGACCCCAACGCCATCGGCCACTCGGCGGACGGCTACTACTGGGAAGTGCCTGGTGCCAAAATCGAACTGCCGCGCATGTTTTTGGTGCGGCGCCCGGATGGTTCGCTTGGCTTCGACGCTTTCTGGTCTACCCACAGCGCCCTCGAAAGCCCTCGCTACACGCTCGGCACCGGCGTCACGGGCACCAACACCGCCGAGGCGTCCACCGCCTCCCTCACCACTGATCAGGTCGAGTGGGCGCTCGAAAACCACGAGCACATCTACTTCCCTGTCGTCTATGCCGAGCCGGGCGGCGCGATTCTGGTGGACTTCTCCATCACACGGCAGCTCCTGTTCGTGTTTATCTCGGCCCTTGTCGTGCTCCTGATCGGCTTCCGGCTGGCGGCGCGCTACAAAAAGGGGGTCGGCCGCGAAACGGCACCCCACGGCACGTGGCAGAATATGCTGGAGACGATCATCGTCTTTATCCGCGACGACGTAGCCAAACCTACCATCGGCAAGAAGTACCAGAAGTACCTGCCGTACCTGCTCACGGCGTTCTTCTTCATCCTCATCGGCAACCTGCTGGGCCTGGTGCCGTGGGGCGTGACGGCCACGTCGAGCATCATGGTGACGGCCTCGCTGGCTTTCTTCACGTTCCTGGTGACGCAGCTGGCCGGCACCAAGGACTACTGGCGGCACATCTTCTGGCCGCCCAATGTGCCCGTCCCGATCAAATTCATCCTCATCCCGGTGGAGGTCATCGGGATGTTTACCAAGCCGCTCGCGCTCGCCTTCCGTCTCTTTGGCAACATGGTGTCGGGCCACCTGGTGATCGTGAGCATCCTGGGCCTCATCTTCATCTTCGCCGCGCAGCTCGGCACCGGCATCGGCATCGGGATGGTCTTCATCAGCGTGCCGCTGACGATCTTCATCTTCCTGCTCAAGCTGATGGTGTGCTTTGTGCAGGCGTACATCTTCACCATCCTCTCGGCCGTGTTTATCGGCATGGCTGCCGAGGAGCACGAGCACCACGACCACGAGCACGTGGGCGATATCCACAACCGGTTGCCGCACGGCGGCGACGAGTTGCCGCAGGGCGAGCACCAGCTCGAAGACTACCTCTCGGCCACGCCCGACCATCCCGAACGGACGGCCACGGTGACGGCCTGACGCCTTGAAACCCCGCCCCATTGCGGGCTTGCTTACTTCCGCTAACCATCCAATCCATCCACTGAGATGACCAACCTCGCTCTTGCTTACCTCGCCGCCGGTATTGGCCTGCTCGGCGCTACCCTCGGTGCCGGCCTCGGCATCGGCAAGCTGGCCTCCGCCGCCGTCGAAGGCATTGCCCGCCAGCCCGAAGCCGCCAACGACGTGCGTGGCACGGCCATCATCCTCGCGGCCTTTATCGAAGGCGTGGCGATCATCGCCGAGGTGTTTGCGCTCGTGTTCTTCTTTATCGCCCGCTAAGGCGATTTCACGCAGGCTGGCCGCCCGTCTGGCTGTGCCCTTCGGGGTGCGCGGGCGGGCGGCCCGCTGAGTTTTCTCTTTTCAGCTATGTCTGCCATCCTGTTTCGATTTCCGCAGGAAGTGGGGGCCGCGCCCGCGCTCGAAGCGGTTCAGGAGCATCCGGTAGAAGGCGCGCCCGTCGGCGAAACCGCGCATCCCACGCCGCCCACGCCCTCCCTTCTCCAGCCGGGGCTCGGCCTGCCCGTCTTTACGCTTCTCGTCTTCGCGCTCGTGTTCGCGCTGCTGGCCAAGTTTGCCTGGAAGCCGATCACGCAGGCCATGGAGGCGCGTGAGCACAACATCTCGGACTCGCTCAAACGGGCCGAAGTCGCGCTTGCCGAAGCGGCTCGCATCCAGGCCGACAACGACCGCGCCCGCCGCGAGTCGGAGCAGGAAGCCCAGCGCATCCTGCGCGAAGCCCGCGAAACCGCCGACAAGCTCCGCGCCGAGGACATCGAAAAGACCAAGGCCCAGATCGCGCAGCTCCAGCAGCAGGCCACCGCCGAAATCGAACGCCAGAAGCAGGGCGCGCTTGAAGCGCTCCGCTCCGAGGTGGCCGACCTCGCCGTGGCCGCTGCCGAAAAGATCATCCGGCACAACCTGGATGCCAGTGCCCAGCGCAAGCTCGTGGACGAGTTCATCCAGACGCTGCCCAGCAAAAACTGATCAATGGTTAAGGGGCAATTCGGCAATGGTCAATTGCCAACGCAAGCGCAGAGCCTCTGCTCGACATTGACCATTAACCATTGAATGTTGCCCGTTGACCATTAGAACCCTATGAGCACCATTGCCCGCCGCTACGCCCAGGCGCTCCACGAACAGGCCGCTGCCGAAGAGGTCGTTGCCCGCGTGGACGAGGACGTGACGCTGCTGCGTGAAACGCTCGAGGGCTCGCGCGAGCTGTCGGCGCTTTTTGCCAGTCCCGTCGTGGCGCGGGACCAGAAACGCAGCGTCGTGCAGGCCCTTTTTGGAGAGCGCCTGAACACGACGACACTACGCTTCGTGAACTTCCTCATCGAGAAGGGGCGCGAAGCGTTGCTGCCGGAGATGGCCCACGCCTACCGCCTCCTGCGCGACACGCAGGAGGGCATCGTTGAGGCGCACGTGCGCTCGGCGCTGCCCATGGGCGAGGGCGAGCAGAAAGACCTGCGCAAGGCCCTCGAAGCGCGCACCGGCAAAGAAGTGCGCCTGCGCGTGACGCAGGATGCCACCCTCATCGGCGGCGTCGTGATTCGCATCGGTGACACCGTCTACGACGGCAGCGTACGCAACCAGCTCGCCTCGCTGCGCGAGCGCATGGAAACGCCCGTCGCGGCGCTGAATTAGAGGTTGGAGACGGGAGGTTAGAGGTTGGAAATGCGCCGCCCACCTCCATCTCAAACCTCCGTCGCCACCAGAGTCTGAATAACAAGCAACCTCTCTTTACATCATGGCAACCGCAAT
>CBDUBO010000190.1:0-5335 GCA_965365405.1 uncultured Rhodothermales bacterium
TCGGCATCGCCTCCAACACCAAGGCCTTCACCGCCACCGCCCTCGCCCTGCTCGTCGAGGAAGGCGTGCTGGAGTGGGATGCGCCCGTGGTGCGCTACATGCCCGCCTTCGCCCTGTCCGATCCGTACGTGACGCGCGAGCTGACCGTGCGCGACCTGCTCGTGCACCGCAGCGGCTTGCCCCTCGGTGCGGGCGACCTCCTGTGGTGGCCCGGCACCACGCTGACCCGCAAGGAGATCGTGCAGAAGCTGCGCCACCTGCCGCTCGAAACCAGCTTCCGCAGCGCCTACGCCTACGACAACGTGCTCTACACCGTGGCCGGGCAACTCATCGAAGAGGTGACGGGCCAGACATGGGAGCAGTTCGTGACGGGGCGCATCCTCCAGCCCGTCGGCATGAACGACGCCTCCATGCGCGCCAACGCGGTGGAGGCAGGCAATGTGGCCGACACCCACGCCCGTGTGGACGGCGTGGTGCAGCCCGTGCCGCCGTTCGTCATCAGCAACACCAACCCGGCGGGCGGCATCAGCGCCAGCGCCGCCGACATGGCCCGGTGGATGGTCGTCCAGCTCGATTCGGGCCGCGTGGCGGGTGGCAGTCGGCTGTTCTCGCCCCGCACGACGGAGCAGCTCTGGAGCATCGTCACGCCTATGCGCACGGGCCGCTATCCCGCCGACCTGCGCGCGCAGCAGTCCAACTTCAACGGCTACGCCCTCGGTTTTAACGTGCGTGACTACCGGGGCCGCAAAATCGTCTCGCACACGGGCGGGCTGCCCGGCTACCTGTCGCAGGTGACGCTCGTGCCCGACCTCAAGCTCGGCATTGCCGTGCTGACGAATCAGGAGGCAGGCGAGGCGTTTGTCGTGCTCACGCAGCACGTGCTCGACGCCTACCTGGGCGCAAGCGATACGGACTGGCTGGCCGTGTACAAAAAGTACCACGACGCGAACCTGGCCCAGACCGCCGCCGACGATGCCCGCACCGCTGCCGCCCGCGACAGCCTCTCGCGCCCCGCGCTGCCCCTCGCGCGCTACGCCGGCACGTACCGCGACGCCTGGTACGGCGATGTCACCATTGCCGAGGAAGACGGCAACCTGACGATTCGCTTTGCGCACACGCCCGCCCTCGTGGGTCGGCTCGAACACTGGCAGTACGACACGTTCGTCGCCCGCTGGCACGACCGCAGCCTGCGCGCCGATGCATTCGTGACGTTTGCCCTCACCCCGGATGGGCAGGTAGAACAGGCCCGCATGCAGGCCGTCTCGCCCGCGACGGACTTCAGCTTCGACTTCCACCACCTGCTGCTGAAGCCTGTGCGGTAAGGATTCCGGCCCCCTTCCACGCTGCTTTCTCAACCCCATGCCCGACGCCCACCCCGACCTGCACCAGCGCGCCCGGTACGACCTGGGTGCGCTCCAGGAAACGGCCCTCCTGCTCAGCACCTCGCTCGACCGCGACTTCATCGTGGGCAACCTTCTGCTGACGGCACTGAGCAAGGTGCTCGTCACGCGCGGCATGGTGCTGCTGCGCGATGCCGCGCGCGATACGTGGTGCGCCGCAGCAGTACGCGGGGCTGGAAAGGTCGAGCAGGGGGACGTGGTGGTGGCAGGGCCACTGGACGTGGGCGAGGGGGTGCAGGGGGACGAGGTGCCGGCCGTCCTTGGCGAGCACGGCATCGCCCTCGCGCTGCCCCTGCGCACGGGCGAGGCCCCCATCGGGCTGCTGGCGCTGGGGCCGCGCTTCGACCGCCAGCCGTTCGACGAGAGCGCGCTCGGCTTTCTCCAGACCCTCGCGGGCATGGCCGCGCCCGCCATCCAGAACTCGCTCGCCGTCGAGCAGATCACGCGCGCCAACCGCGAACTCGACAGCCACGTGCAGCAACTCCGGCTGTTGTTCGATCTCTCTCAGCAGTTCAACGGCACCACCGACCGGAGCCAGCACGCCCGCCTGCTGGGCCTGACGCTGATGGGGCAGATGGCCGCCAGCCGCCACGTGTTCATCGTGCAACGCCCCGACGGGGTGGGGCGGCACAATGGCTTTACCGTCGTGGCCGGGCGCGGGGTGGAAGAGGAAGCCGTGGACGACGTGGCCCTTGAACACCTGTGCAGTCTGGAAAAAGTGCTGGGGCCCGAGGACGCCTGGCCGGAGGCCGTAGCGGGCCTGCGCGATCATGGGCTGGTGCTGCTGCTGCCGCTGCGCCAGCAGGGCCAGACGTGCGCCATCCTCGGCCTCGGGCCGCGCCTGACGCGTCTGCCCTACACTGCTGAAGACCGCAGCCTGCTCGAAGCCATCGGCGCGCTCGCGCTCAGCGCCATCCGCAACTCGTTCCTGCTCGACGAGCAGATCGAGAAGCGGCGCATGGAGGAAGAGATGCAACTGGCCCGCACCATCCAGCAGGAACTGTTGCCCAAAACGCTGCCCACCGTGCCGGGCGTGCAGCTCGCCGCCGTAGCCGAGCCCGCCCGCGAGGTGGGCGGCGATTACTTCGACGCCGTGAAGCTGGGCGACGGGCGCCTCGTGCTGGCCATTGCCGACGTGACGGGCAAGGGCGTCGGCGCGGCGCTGCTGATGGCGAACGTGCAGGCGTGCCTGCACGCCCTGCTCCCCATGCCGCTCCCGCTCGAAGACACCGTCGCCCAGATCAACCGCGTGATCTGCCGCAACACCAGTGCCGACCGCTTCATCACGTTTTTCGCCGGCGTCTTCGACCCCGCCACGCGCCGCTTCGATTACGTCAACGCAGGCCACAACCCGCCCATGCTGGTGCGCGCCGCGACGGGGGCCATCGAACTGCTCGAAGAAGGTGGCCTGCTGCTGGGCGTGATGGACGGAATGCCGTACACGCCCGGACACGTCACGCTCGAAGCAGGCGATGTGCTGGCCCTCTTCACCGACGGCGTGACGGAGGCGATGGGCGAGGCCGAAGAGGAGTACGACGAAGCCCGGCTCGAAGCGCTCCTGGTGGAGCACCGCGCACTGCCACCGCAGGAACTGCTGGGGCACCTGCGCCGCGACATCGCCCTTTTCACCGGCAGCGACACGCAGCTCTCGGACGACCTCACCGCCATCGTGCTGCGTGCCGACGCCCCCGCTTGAGCGGGGCGTTCGCACACGCCCTTTATCCAGCATGAAACGCTCTGCCTCGCTGTGCCTGCTGGCTTGCGCGCTGCTGTGCGCCGCCGCGCTCCGCGCCCAGCCGCGCCCCAACCTCGTCTTGCTCCTGGCCGACGACCACGCCGCGCACGCGCTTTCGGCCTACCGGGCGCACCTGCCCTACGGCGCGGTGCTTCCGCCCACGCCCCACCTCGATCGGCTCGCGGCTTCGGGGATGCTGTTCACCAATGCCTTCGTCACCAACTCCATCTGCGCGCCCAGCCGCGCCGCGATGCTGACGGGCCAGTATGGGCACCTCAACGGCGTGATGACGAATGCCGAGGCGCTCGACCCGGCCCGCACCACGTTTCCCGCGCTGCTCCAACAGGCCGGCTACGAAACCGCCCTCTTCGGCAAGTGGCACCTCAAGGCGCCGCCTTCCGGCTTCAGCCACTACGAGTTGCTGTCGGGGCAGGGGCCGTACTACAACCCGCGCCTTCAGACGGCCCGGGACACCACGGCCTACACAGGCTATACCAACAGCATCCTGACCGATCGGGCGCTGGCGTGGCTGGAGCACCGCGACACGGCGCGCCCGTTCCTGCTGATGCTCCACTTCAACGCGCCGCACCGGTTCTGGGACCCCGGTCCGGACGAACTCGGCCTGTTCCGCGACACCGTTTTTGCCGAGCCGCCCACGCTCTGGGATACGGGCGGTGGTCGCGCCTTCCGTCCGGAAGAAACCGAGATGACGCTGGCGCTCGACCTCTTTCCGCGTGACCTCAAGCTCGAAGCGCCTACCAACCTGACGCCTGAACAACTCGGCGCTTGGAACGCTGCCTACGAGGAGGAGAACCGCGCTTACCACGCGCTCGGCCTCCAGGGCGAGGCCGACCTGCGCTGGCGCTACCAGCGGTACATCAAAGACTACATGCGCGCCGTGCTCGGCCTCGACGCCGCCGTGGGTCGTGTGCTCGATGCCCTCGACGCCGTCGGGCTGGGCGGCAGCACCCTCGTCGTGTACACGTCCGACCAGGGCTTTTTCCTGGGCGACCACGGCCTCTTCGACAAGCGCTGGATGTACGACGAGTCGCTCCGCGTGCCTCTGCTCGTGCGCTGGCCGGGCACCGTTGCCCCCGGCATGGTCAGCGCCGGCCTGGTGATGAACATAGACCTGGCGCCCACCTTTCTCGAAGCCGCCGGAACCACTGCGCCCGCCCAGATGCAGGGCCGGAGCCTGCTGCCCCTGCTGCGCGGCCAGCAACCCACCGACTGGCGAGCGGCCATCTACTACCACTACCACGCCTATCCCGACTGGCACATGGTGCCGCGACACTACGGCGTTCGCACGGCGCGCTACAAGCTCATCCACTATTACGAGCGCAACGCCTGGGAACTGTTCGACCTGGCCCGCGACCCGGACGAGATGCAGAGCGCCTACGATGATCCGCAGTACGGCGGTGTGGTGGAGGGGCTGAAGGCGCAGTTGGGCGCTCTCCAGGCACAGTACGCCGTGCCCGCCAACGACCCCGCGCCCCACCTGCCCTTCGAGGCGCCGCCAGGCTTCCGCCGCTCGGAGCGGGAGGAGTAGGCACCGGTAGTCCCGACGGACCAGAAAAGAACCGCCGGGCCTCTGTGGAAAGAAGCCCGGCGGTGCGGCAGGAGAAGAAAAGCGCGGCGACGGTGCCTACGCGACACGCTTCATCTTCTCCCGGCCATTGGTGCGGGGTTTGGCCTGGCCGTAGCGCGCTTCGAGGCGCGCCATCAGGTCGGCAATCTCAGCCGGCGCGAGGTCTTCGATGTGGTCGGCTCCGCAGTAGTGGCGCGCCGCCGTGAGCAGGTTGGCGCGGCTCAGGCCGTGCGCCTCGGCCGCGTCGAGCAGGTCGGGCAGCGTCGGGCCTGCCGGCACTTCCGGCTCAGCGGGGACTTCGGCGGCGGGAACTGCCGGAACGTCGGGGGCAGGCGCTTCGGCAGGCTGAAGCTCGTCCATGCGGTCGAGAAACGCCTTGAACGTCGGGTTGACGAGTTCGAGGCCGACGGGAAACGCCGTGCTGTTGCTCTTGACGACGCGCGCCACGCGGACGGTTTCGAAGCCGTCGAGCCGCAGCGTCATCTCCACCATCACGTCCACGAAGTATTCGAGGCCGCCCGTGGTGAGCGGCACGACGCGCCCGCGCTCGTTCTCCTCGCGGTCCTCGCGCCCCTTGGCCGCAATCTGGTCGGTGATGACGACGCACGCGCC
>CBDUBO010000191.1:0-5330 GCA_965365405.1 uncultured Rhodothermales bacterium
AGCTTTTCGTCTCCGCCTACCTGCCCGACAGCGGCGAGTTCGTGATCGAAGAAGCGACCGAGTGGGAAGACTATGAGCCCGGCTCGGACGACGACATCGGCTACGCCCTGGCTGTGGACAGCAAGGAATACGGAGCCTACCAGACGCCCGAAGAGGTGTCGGAAGCCCTCCTGCTGCTGGCCCGCGACCGCAACCTCATGCCCAGCATCACGCTGCGCTTCGAGGAAGACGAAGAAGAATAACCCTTCTACGGCTACCCTTCCGTCCCCCGGTTGCCCTGCGCGGCCGGGGGATTTTTTTGCCCCTGCCAGCCAGCGACGCCCAGCAGCGCCCAGCCGGCCAGAAAGCACGCGCCCCCGAGCGGCGTGACGGCCCCCAGCCACGGCAAATCGGCCAGGACGAGCACGAACAAGCTGCCGCTGAACAGCACCGTGCCTGCCACGAAAAGGCGCCCGCTCCACCGCAGCAGTGTTTGCAGTGCGGGGTGGCGGTCGAGCAACAGGGCGACGGCGAGCAGGGCGAGGGCGTGGTACATCGCGTATCGCGCCGCCGTCTCAAACGTCGCAAGGCGTGCAGCAGGCACCTGGCCCTCGAGTGCGTGTGCGCCAAACGCACCTGCTGCCACGGCCAGTGCGGCCAGTAGCGCCGCTACGGTCACGAACTGCCGCGCGCTACTCGCCATCATCCGGTGCAAGGATCTCGAACGGCTTGACGACGCCGTTGACTGTGAGCGTGTACGGCCCCGGCTCATAGACGCCGTCGAGCAGGACGTAGAAACGGTAGGGGCGTACCACGGTGGCGCACACCGCACCCTGCGGCCGACGCATCGTGAGCTGGATGTCCACCAAGCGCACGGTGCGCTGCTGCGTCACACGGTGCAGTTCGGCGCACGCATCTGGCAGCGCTCCTTTGATCAGCACCTCGACCGGCACGGCCCGGCTGCTATCCCCCCCTGCTGGCGCAGGACGCACGACGATGGTTTCCAGAATGGCCGGGGCGTAGAAGTACGCCCGCGCCGAATCCGCCTCGCTGATGTCTATGCGCTCGCTGCCGTCGCTGAGCGAGTCCGGCTGCGCGCCAAAACGCTCCTCGGGCGGCGGGGCTGTGCGCGAGGCTGAGCACGCAGCCAGCAGCCCGCAGCAGAGCAGAACGCAGGCGAAGGGGCAGCGCATGGGCAGGGGCGGGGTGGCGGAGAGGTCCGGTTCAGGCACCGTTCGCGGGCGCGCGCAGCAGCGCCACACTGTCTGCCGACCCGTCCTCCGGAACCTCCTCGATGGGCGCGTCGCCCCAGAGGCGTTCCAGGTTGTAGAAGTCGCGCTTTTCGGGCAGGAACAGGTGCACCACTACGTCCACGTAGTCAAGTACCACCCACTGCAAATGCTCCATTCCCTCGACGTGCCACGGACGTTCTCCGTGCTGTTCTCTCACTTCCTCCCGCACAGCCTCGGCAAGCGCCCGCACCTGGAGGTCTGCAGCCCCGGAAGCGACGATGAAGAGGTCGGCCACGCCGCTCACTTTGCGCATATCGAGCACCCGGATACCGAACCCCTTTTTGTCGAGGATGGCCTCCACGGCGGTGCGGGCGAGCAGGTGTGTGGGCGTCTGAGTGGCACGCTTCTTCGGGGCGGCGGGCAGGTCGTGTGCGGTATTCAAGGCAGAGCGGCGATGGTGAAAACGGTAACAGCGTTCAGTTCTCTTCGGCAAAAGGGGGCAGCGAGGCGTAATCCGCACCGATGACAACGGTGGCGTCCAGCAAAAGATCGTCACGGATGTCCTGCGTCACGCGGTCTTCGCCAATGCCCAGCGACGCGGCCACGCGCCGGGCCTGCTCCAGGTTGCCCACCCGGTCGATGACGAACGAGTGAGGCACGTCCTGCTGGCGAAAGTTGCCCGTCTCCACCACGTCGAAGCCGGCGTCGCGCAGAAAGGTGCGCGTGCGGCCGGCGAGGCCCTCGACCATCGTGGCGTTGCGCACCTCCACCTGAAGAATGTCGTCCGTGCTGGTGATGGACGTGGAGGCCACGAAGGGCGTGGAGCCGCCGGCCAGGCGCGAGAAGAAGCCGTATCCCAGCAGCAGCAGGGCCAGCACACCGAAGGCCAGGCCTACGTAGTACAGCGTTGCACTCTGTTTGCGGGCTCTATCGACCATAGTAGAAAGCAAAGCGCGGCACCGCTCCTGTCGGGGATGCCGCGCGCAACTGGTAGCCCCGCGTCATTTAGCGCGACTCACGCCAGAAGAGGCGGTCGGCGTCCAGGTAGCGCTGCGCGCCGAAAGCCTGTCCGTAAGGCGCGTAGCCGTAGGGGCTGTAGTACCCGCCGTACGGGCTCTGGTGGTAAGAAAAGCGCAGTTCCATGTTGGAGGTAGGACGGTAGGCCACCTCGGCGTTCTGGACGAAAAAGCGGAAGGGCTGCTCCTCACCCATCACGTTGTGGGACATGCCGGGCGCGTTGCCGAAGGGCGAGTGGGCCACACTCAGATCCACCCGGGCCGCCACCTTCTGGCTGAACTGCCACATGAGCGAGTTGGTGTAGAGGCCGAGCGAATAGCTGTTTCCCCCCATGCTTCCCGCCGACAACTCGTAGGAGTGGCCCATTTTGAAGTGCTGCGGGCTGAACAGGCGGTTGAGTGTGAAACCCGTTCCCGCGTCGAACAGGCGGGGCGTGGACTGCGCGGCGATCTCGCGGGCGTCCTGGCGAAGCTGGGCCTGGGCAGGGGCCGTGACAGAGAGCACGAGGACGAAGCCGAGCAGGCAGGGCAGGTTGCGCATGGCCGAAACGAGATAGAGGTGGGGGCAAGTATAGAGGCCCGTCCAGGGCAGGTCAAGAACCGGAGGCAGGGCCAAAGGTTCTGCCCGCCCAACGCCCCACGCTTCCGCTTTCGTACGTGTCCGCCTCCCCGCTCCTCCTCGGCATCGAATCTTCCTGCGACGACACGGCGGCCGCCGTGCTCGCCGGCGGGCGGGTGCTGTCGAGCGTCGTGGCTTCCCAACTTGAACACGGCGCCTACGGCGGTGTGGTACCCGAAGTCGCCTCACGGGCGCACCAGCGCGCCATCGTGCCCGTTGTCGAAGCGGCGCTTGCCCAGGCGGGAGTACAGCGGCAAGGGCTCGACGCCATCGCCGTCACCTACGGGCCCGGCCTGGCCGGCGCGCTGCTCGTGGGGCTAAGCTTTGCCAAGGCGTACTGCCTCGCCCTCGGCAAGCCACTCGTCGGCGTCAACCACCTCGAAGGGCACCTCTATTCGGTTTTCCTGGCGGAGCAGCACCCGGCTTTCCCGTTCCTGTGCCTCATCGTGTCGGGCGGGCACACGCAGCTCGTGCTGGTGGAAGAAGGTTTCCGGCACACCACGCTGGGCCGCACCCGCGACGACGCGGCGGGCGAGGCCTACGACAAGGTGGCTAAGCTCATGGGCCTCGACTATCCCGGAGGGCCCGCCCTCGACCGCATGGCCAGCGGTGGCGCCCCCGACGCCGTGGTTCTCCCCCGCACCCACCTGCCCGATGGCAGCTTCTCCTTCAGCGGCATCAAAACGGCGGTGCGCTACTTTCTCGATGCCCAGCCCGACCGCGCCGATTACCTCGCCAACCACGCCGCCGACCTGGCTGCTTCGTTCCAGGCCGCCGTGCTCGACATGCTCCTGCGTCCCTTCGAGAACGCCATTCGGGAAACGGGCGTGGCGCACGTCGCCATCGTGGGGGGCGTCTCGGCCAACCGGGGCCTGCGTAAACAGGCAGCCCGCCTGGCCGAGCGCCTGGGCGTCCGCCTCCACATCCCCGCGCCCGAACACTGCACCGACAACGCTGCCATGATTGCCCTTGCGGGTCACTTTCGGTACCGGGCCGGACAGGCCAGCCCGCTCACCCTCACCGCCGAACCTGCGCTTTCTTTCGGATAGCCCGTCCTGATGTCCCTTTCCCCCTTCGACATAGACGCGGCGCGTGCGGCCGTGCCCACCCACCCCACGCCCGCCGACCTGCGCCCCTGGCGCGACCGCATAGACAGCCTCGACCGCGAAATCCTGCGCCTGATGAACGAGCGCCTCCAGTGTGCCCACGAGATCGGGCGCATCAAACGCCTCATCGGGATGCCCGTGTACGTGCCCGCGCGGGAGGAGGAAGTGCTCGCCAACGTCTGCGCCGCCAACGCGGGCCCGCTCACCGACGCCTCGGTGCGCCGCCTCTTCGAACGTCTCATCGACGAGACGCGGTCGAGCGAGCGCCACCTCTACGGCTGAAGCACACCGCTCGCATCTCCCCTTCCTCAAGCGTCTGTTCCTCTCCTCCTTCCATCCATGTCCAAACCTCTGCGCACTGTTGCCATCGTGGTGGTGCTCGTTACCTTCTGCTTTGCCGCCCTCGGCGGGTACGCCATCTTCGGCCCCAATACGCCTGTTTTCGAGGGCAAACGTGGCGTCAAGATCGTCTCCGGCAGCGCTTTCGGCCAGACCCTTGACTCGCTCAGCTCCTCCGGCGTACTGGCCTCTGCGGGCAGTTTTGCCCTGCTCGCGCGCGCAACGGGGTGGAAGGATCAGATCAAGGCGGGGTACTACGAATTCGAGTCGGGCGCGTCCAACTTCGACGTGCTCACGACGCTGCGGCGCGGCCTGCAAACGCCCATCCGCGTTCGCATCCCCGGTGGCACGCGGCTCGAACGCATCGCGGCCATGGGGGGACGCGAGATGGCGTTCGGGGAAGAGGCGTTCCTGATGGCGCTCAGGAGCGATTCGCTCGCCGCCGCGCTGGGCCTCCAGCCTGGGCAAGTGCTGGGCGTGCTCGTGCCGGACACCTACTTTTTCTACTGGCTCACCCCCCCGGAGCAGGTCGTCGCGAAGATCAAAGACACGTTCGACGACATTATCGCCGAAAACGGCCCGCCGCCCGCCGGCCTCTCGCCCATCGACGTGGCTACGGTCGCCTCTATCGTCGAGTGGGAAACGTCGCACGAGGCCGAAAAAGCACGCGTAGCGGGCGTGTACCTCAACCGTCTCCGCATCGGGATGCCGCTCCAGGCCGACCCGACGGTGCAGTATGGTTTGCAGGAAATCGAGGGGCAGAAGCGCCGCCTCTACGAGCGGGACTACCAGCTCGCGCATCCTTACAACACCTACCGCTACACGGGGCTGCCTCCCGGGCCCATCACCAACCCGTCGGCCTCGTCCATCCGGGCGGTTCTGAAACCGGAGCAGCACGAATACCTCTATTTCGTCGCCAGCGCCGCGCTCGACGGCACGCACGCGTTCAGTACCACGCTGGCCGAGCACAACCGCAAGGCACGGGCGTACCACCAGGCGCTCAACGCGTACCTTGCCCGGCGAGCCGCCAGCCCTGAAT
>CBDUBO010000192.1:0-5312 GCA_965365405.1 uncultured Rhodothermales bacterium
TCTCGCTTTTCTGAAACCAGAAAAGAAATTGACTCGGACTCGCTATGCTTCCAGTATCGTCAAAGAACACGTATCTTGCCGCTTCCCAAGCTCTCTCCGAAGAGAGGCGCTTTTTTTGGGGCGGACAGGTAAACTACGGAATCCCGTGGTGGCCTGTCAAGCAGCTTTCGTCGTTTCAACCTCGCTTCACACTTCCTCTCTTCGCGCCGTCATTGCGGCCGCCTCCGTTCTTGCGAGGGCCGCTATGATACGGCACCTCGCTGGAGGGGGCAACGACCTGGTTCGCGTTTCGACGAACCTTCAATCAGCGGGGCTGCACGACTTTAAAGAACGCCTGCCTGAGCAGGTTGGATAGCCCCCAATGCGCTTGGCCTGGCCCAGTTTCGCCTGTTTCGTGGGGATCCGATGAAGCTTGACGCCGCTGCGACTGTCTTGGCCCGGCATCCATACTCCTCCTTAAGCGTTGGGTCTTGCTTACCAACCTCGTGCCCCATCGTCCATGACTCATCGCTCTGTTGCACACCGCGTCCGAACGCTTCTGAGCAACCGTTACTTCTGGATCGGCATGGCTTCGCTTACGGCTGTGCTGATACTGCTCTACGTACTCGTCAACAGCTTCGTGATGCCCCTCTATACAAGGCATGGAGAGGCGGTGGTAATTTCGAGCGTAGTAGGCGCTGAGTACGATGACGCGGCGCGTTCGCTCGAACATCAGGGCTTCAAGGTGGAGAAGATCATGCGGCGCTTCAACGATGCAAGTACGCAGGGGCAGGTGATGGATCAGTCACCGGCACCAGGCAGCGAGGTGAAACCAGGACGACGGGTGTACCTGACCGTAAATGAAGGATCAAGGCCTCGCCGGCGTTTGCCTTCTTTTCTGGGAGCGTCTGTGAGAGACGCTCGCTCGCGTATAGAGGCGCTGGGCCTGCGGGTGGGCGAGGTGATTGCCGACTCGATTCCTTCTCCGTATAGAAATACCGTTACGCAGCAATCGCCCGCCCCAGGAGATTCCGTACTGGACGCCTCGACGGTGACGCTCTGGTACAGCACAGGCCCGAGCGATACATACGAGGTCGTGCCCGACGTGGTGGGCCTGAGTGTGCGCGAGGCTCGGCAGGTGCTGATGGAAAACAAGCTCCGTGCGCTGGCGGTGGGCGTGGAAGGGCCTGAAGCCGAAACGATGACGGTGCTACGCCAGAGCCGTGAGTCTGGAACGCGCGTGCGAGGGGGCTACGAGATTCGCCTTTTTGTGACCGAAGAAGAGCCTCTGGACGACAGCCGCTGACCCTTATTCCTCCAGGTAGATGGCGAACCCCGCCTCCACCTCGACGACCACCCGAGCACGGTACTCGGTAGGGATGACGTGCCCGACATAGTCCGCCTGAATGGGATACTCGCGGTGCCCCCGGTCTACGAGCACGACGAGTTGGATGGTGCGAGGGCGACCGTAGCGCACCAGGGCATCTAGGGCGGCGCGCACCGTACGGCCGGTGTAGAGTACGTCGTCCACGAGCAGCACGTCGCGGTCGGTGAGGTCGAGACCGACGGGCGCGTCGAGGGACTCAGCGGCAGGCCGATCGTCCCGGAAGGCAGCCACGTCGAGTGGGTGGGCGATGAGCGGCTGGCCGACGAGCGCGCCGATGCGCTCGGCCATCGTGGTGGCGAGGGCAGCTCCTCGCTGGCGGATACCGAACAGGGTGAGGCGCTCGCCTCCCCGGTTGCGCTCGACCACTTCGCTGGCCAGCCGGTTGAGGGTGCGCGAGACGCGCTCGCGAGGATAGAGTTGATGGCGGGGCATGGGCACGCTAATTGGCAAAGGCGCTCAGCGCTTGCCGTAAGGCGGCGAGGCCGTAGCCCTCCGCGCCCGAGCGCAAGCGCAGCGCACAGAACAGGTCGAGCAAGAACATCTGAACGCTGTGGATAGGAATGGCTATCCAGAACGAGCGGCAGCGCCACACGAGCGCGCCCAGCGCCACGCCCCCCAGAATAGAGAGGAACGCTTCGGCAGGTGGCTTGTCGGCGTGCATGAGCGCGAACGGGACAGTCTGCACGACGATGGCATAGAGCCCGAACGCGCGCGCCGTCCCGAACAGCACGAAACCCCGCCACAGGTATTCCCACCCGATCCAGTAGAACAAAAACAGCGCCTCATATATAAGGAAGAAGCGCCAGTCGTAAGCCGCCGGAGTATAGTGGGGGTACTGGGCTTGAAAGCTGTCGCCGTTGGAGAGCACCCACGTCCCCACGGCCACCAGGGGCACGTAGAGCGCGGCCAGCACGAGGGCCAGCTTCCAGTCGCCCAACCCCAGTCCGATTTCCGAAGGCTGCCGCCGAAAAAGCAAGAGCAGGCACAGTACCGGGACGACAAAGCCCGTGACGCCCTGCAGAAAAAACCACCATCCCCACGACAGCAGGCCCTGCCACTCCTGGGCAAAAAACGGTGCCAGGTGCTCGCGGAAGAGCGACCGGCTACCCAGCGTGTTCTGCGCGAACACGAGCGCGGCCGAGGCCAGCAGCACGAACACCGCCTGCCTATCGAGCGTCCGCGCGGCGGCGGTAAAAGCAACGATTTCGCGGCGGAGGCGGCGGAGCATGGAGACGGTGGAAGGCGCGCCAAGATACGGGGAACGGCCCCGTCCGACGCCGGGTAGGCGCGGCCATGCACTGCCCTCCTCTGCTCCACCTGCTGCTCCTCCTCGCTGCCGCCGGCTGCGCTGACCGCGAGCGACCCGCTTCCGAGCACGCCGCCAACGTAGCGCTGCACGACAGCCTGCTCAGCGCGCTGCCCGACAGCAACGCTTACCCACGCACCCTGCTCGACAGCCTGTTTCTGCTCTATCCGGACACCCTGCTCGCCCGCTTCGCGCCCGACACGACGGGCGCCGGGCGCTGGGCCGACTCGGTGTACCGCGCGCTTACGCCCGACCAGCGTATCGGGCAGCTCTTCATCGTCAACCTGCCGCCGGGGGCCCGGAATGCCCAGACGGCGGCGCTCGTCGAGACGCACGGCGTGGGCGGCTTCCTCGTCTCCCGGCTCATGCCACCCGAAGACGTATTCACCACCACGACGCGGCTGCAAAAAGAGGCGCGGGTGCCGCTCTTCATCGCCGCCGACTACGAGCGGGGGGCGGGGCGTTTCAACAACCCGCTCACTGAAATCCCTTCCAACATGGCGCTGGGCGCGACGCGCCTACCCGAACTCGCCGCTGCCGCCGGACGCCTGACGGCCATCGAGAGCCGGGCCACAGGGGTCAACTTCGTGTTCGCGCCCGTCGCGGACGTTAACAACAACCCGCGCAACCCCATCATCAACATCCGGTCGTACGGCGAGCGGGGGGCCCTCGTGGGCGAGATGGCGGGTGCGTTCGTGCGCGAGGCGCAGCGCTACGGGCTGCTGACGACGCTCAAGCACTTTCCGGGACACGGCAACACGCGGGACGATACGCACAGCCGCCTGGCTACCGTCCCTGGCAGCCGCGCTGCGCTCGACAGTGTGGAGTTGCGCCCTTTCAAGATGGTGCTGCAAGGCCCTACGCCCCCTGTGGCGGTGATGACGGCGCACGTATGGGCACCTGGCCTGGAGACGGAGCAGTTGCCAAGCACCTTCAGCCAGCGCGTGCTGACTGGATTGCTGCGCGACACGCTCGGCTTCGACGGTCTCGTCGTCACGGACGACGTACAGATGGGCGCGCTCCAGAACACCTACACGCTTGCACAGCGCGTGACGGAGCCTTTTCGCGCCGGGGCCGACATCATCCTGACGCCGGGCAACCTACCCGCCGCCATCGGAGCCGTGCGCGCCGCCCTCGCGGACGGGTCGTTGCCTGCCGCACGGTTCGAGCAGGCCGTGCGCCGCGTGCTGCGTGCCAAGGCACAGGCCGGCTTGCACCGGCGCGCCGCGCCCGATCCCGCGCTCTACCAGTTCGTGATGCAGGAGCCGTGGGGCGCGCCCATCGCCCAGCGCATTGCCGATGCGTCCGCCACGCTCGTCAAGAACAGCACGGCGCTCCCACTGACGGGAAAACGCCTGCTCATGCTGCACCTTTCCAACTACCGCGACTCGGAGAGCATCGACGCGGCAATGCAGTTTTTCGACCAGCGGCTCGCCGCAGGGGATTCTTCCATCACGTCGTTTCGCTACGACCGGCGGCCTCCGGCCAGCGCTGTAGCAGAGCTGCGCGCAGCCGCCCGCGACGCAGAGGTGATCGTCGTGGCCCTGTACCTGCGCCTCATCTCAGGGCGCGGCAGCGCCGGGCTCGTCGCAGGGCAGCAAGCGCTCGTGGACGCCCTCGCCCGGTCTGGCAAGCCCGTCGTGCTCGTCACGTTCGGCAACCCGTATGCCCTGCTCGACACGCCCGGTGCCAGCGCCACGCTTGTCCTCTACGATCCCACGCTGGCGAGCGTCCAGGCGGCCGCTGCCATTCTGCGCGGCGAGCAGCGCCCGGCGGGTCGCCTCCCCATTACCGTGGGTGGCTACGCCTACGGCACCGGGCACGCGGCGCTGGCGTTGGAGTAGCTTTCCTGGCCGCACTGCCATCTGACCCCTCCCGCCCTCCTCCGCCCCATGCCTACCTCCCTGCCTGTGCTGCTGCCACTCCACGCGGGGGATTACGTCAGCGGTGTGCTTACTGCCAAAGGCCTGCTCCGGCTCGAAGCTGACCGGCTCGTGTTGGAATACCGCACCCAGGATCGGAGCCTTCAGACCAGCGCCACCTTTCAGACCGATTTTCCGATTGCCGGGCTTTCGACCATCGAGTGGAAGCCGGGCCTGTTCAGAAACCGGATGGTGCTGGCGGTGGCGAGCCTGTCCCTGCTCGAAAACGTGCCCGGTGCCGACGGCAACTGCCTCGTGTTGCACGTCGAGCGGGCGCACCGCCACACCGCCGCGCATCTCGCCTCGCAGGTGCACCTTGCCCTCTCCGAAAGCCGCCTGCGAGAACTGGGCGGTTGAACCCTTTTCGTTTTCCCTGCCATGCCCACCGATCCCGCCGAACTCCGGCAGCACTACACCCGCGACGCGCTTCTCGAAGCCGACGCCCTCGCCGACCCCATTGCGCAGTTCGGACGCTGGTTCGAGGAAGCCCGTGCCTCTCAGACCATCGAACCCAACGCCATGACGCTGGCTACGGTGGACACGCGGGGGCGGCCCTCGGCGCGTGTCGTGCTGCTAAAAGGCTTCGACGATAGCGGCTTCACCTTTTTCACCAACTACGGCAGCCGCAAGGGGCAGGAGCTGGCCGCGCAGCCTTTTGCCGCACTCACGTTCTGGTGGCCGCCGCTCGAACGGCAGGTGCGCATCGAGGGGCGGGTGG
>CBDUBO010000193.1:0-5304 GCA_965365405.1 uncultured Rhodothermales bacterium
GGGGCAGAGACTAAAAAGCCGCTTGGATAAGATGGTTTCAATACGTCAAAGAACCCGATTCGGGTTGGTAGCAGGTCGGTAACAGCGCTACACGGGCTTTAGCATGAGCAGGCCGCAGCCAAAAGAACGGCCCCGGCCAATCCCTTGTGCCAGCGTCGCGGCAAAGTCATGGGCATCGGTGACGATGAGCCGGCCGCTGATCTCCACCTCGTGCAGCACGATGGGACGCTCGGCGCGCCGCTGCGTGTTGGCGCGCATGATGACGCGTCGCACCGAGGGGCCCACCTGGCACGCCTCCGCGTCCACCTCGAAGCCGCCCCGGTGGCCCTGCTTTTGCAGCCACTGCCGGAGCTGCGCTTCCCGATTTGGCATCTCATCGTGGAGTTCTTCTCCCTGTCCCAACCCGACGGGTTGCCGCACACCCCTCCCCTGCGGCGTCCGCCGGGCAACAGTAGGGTTGCAGCGCACGAAAAAGCGGAGCGTCTGCCCTACCTCGAAATGCAACGGATCGAACGACTTGGTCTGTACAGTGGCGCTGCTGTCAAGAAATGCCCAGTCAGGCGCGTGGATGCTTTGCACGAGCAGGCTGTGGTGCCGTCCGCGCCGGTCTAGGCTGAATAGAAACGGGCGCTCGCCGCGGGGCACTTCGGGGAAGGCTTTCCACACGAACTGGTGGGCCTGGTAGAGGTCGAGGTTTCGCCAGCGGTCGTCGCCGCGGCGCAGGTGGAGCAGGCTAAGGTGCAGCATCGAAATACGTCTGGTGGTCGTCTGCGAAAACCGCTGCTTCGGGGGGGGCGAGACGAAGGCGGGTGAACGGGGTGGCAGCATAGGCCCGGCGCGGGCCCACGAGCCGGGCGCGCCGCGTGCCGTACGATACGGTAGCACCGGCAAACGCTTCGGGCACCGCTGCCCGCTCGTAGTGCCCGTCCAGCCATGCCGTCAGCATGCTTTGCGAACCTCCCCACCGACCTTGGCCACCGGCGTGCGGCAACGCGAGGGCCGTGGCGCGTGTGGCTTCCCGAAGCGCGAGAAAAGGGTCGCCCTCGACAGGCTCGGGCAGGAGGGGAATGGCGGGCGGACAGGCGCGCCGTCCCAGAAACGTGCCGTAGGCGGGCTGCCGCAGCGCCGCTTGGGCCAGCTCCACGAGCGCCGCGCCGTCGCCCTCGACAAGAGCCACGAAGTGGGCGTCGTGGTGATAATCCCGTGCGGTGAGCGTGCGCGGCTTACCCTCGCGCGTCTCGACGGTGTGGAAGTCGCGCAGCACGCGGCCAGGCCGCACCGTCGCTACGTGCACGCGCAGGCCCCGGTCGAGCGCGAGTAGGCCGTCGCTGGCGCGGTCTACGCCGAGGGCGGCGGCCACAATGCCCAGCACGGCGGCGCGGCTGGGGCTTTCACCGGCCTCGCGGAGCTGGCCAAAGCCGGTGTCGGCCCAGCTTTGCATGGGTCCGTAGAGGTGGAGCAGAAATCCGGGCATGGCGTCAGGTGGTAGGGGCGCTGCCCGTGGCGTGGCGGCGCAGAAACGCCCACAGGTCGGAAAGCTGTTCGGCCCGCGCGATGTCGGCGGCGCATTTTTGCAGCGCGTCGCCTTTCAGGCGGGGCGTGAAGTCCTCGACGGTGAAAAGCGCCGCCTGGTCTTCGATGCCGTAGCCGGCCACGATGCGGCAATAGCGCGCCACCATGCGGTGAAGGCTTTCCTCGGCGTAGCCGGCCTCGGTAGCGGGCACGGGGCGCTCGAAGGCAGCGGCGAGCGAGCAGGGCGTGCGGGTCTCGCGCATGATGAGCAGGGCCGAGTCGGCCAGGCCGTGGCTGGCAAACGAGTTCTGCTTGCCCGACGGGCTCACGCGGCAGGCGGCGTCGAAGACGACTTCGAGTGCGCCCAGCGCCGCCTCGCGGTCGCCGCCCAGGTTGCGGGCCAGCAGGTCGAGGTCGCACGAAAAGTACTTGTAGTACACGGCGCTGTTGAAGTCCAGCTCGCCGATGTGGCCGCTGCCGCGCGTGTCGGTCTCGCCGCCCGAGCCGCCGGCGGCTTTCCAGTCGTCCACCGCCGTGAAGTAGTCCGTCTCCGTAAGGGTGGTGTGGGTGGCGATGGGATGGGCCACCTGCATCGCGGCATCCACCGACGAAAAGGCGTTGGCGTCGTCGGTCGTCATGCGCCCGAACAGCGCCACGTCCACGCCGTCGGTGGGGCGCTTGTCCAGACCGGTGGCGGCGGCGACGGTTTTGCCGAACTCGGCGACTTCCTTCCCCGTGAGCTTTTTGCCGCTTTCTACGGCCTGGCGCACAAAGCCCCGGATGCGCGCGATCTCGTCGGGCGTCAGAAACACGATCTGGCTCGTCTTGAGGGCGTTGTCCTTGTCGGGCTTGCCCAGCGCGTGCGTGACGGCCTCGCAGAGCTTCTGCAAACGCTCGCGGCTCTCGCCGTCATAATGCTCTTGCAACTCGTCGAAAAGCATCTGCGGGATATGGAGCGAGCGGGTGGAGATTTTGTCGCCAAGCTTGTCGGCCACGTAGTCGGACTTGCGGATGGCGCGCTTGAGGGCTTGTGACGAGATGCGCCCGCGTTCCGTCCCGCCGAAATACGCGGTTTTGGGGCGCCCGAAGTCGTCGCGGTTGAGGTTGGAAGGGGCGTGGGTGGTGAGCAGGTGCAGTTCGACGAGCATAGGAGTGAGTGTTGTGGAGGGGTGAAAGTCAGACGATTTCGGTGGCCGCCTCGGCAGGAGATGCAGCGGAGGCGTCGGCCTCGGTGCCGGTGTGGTAGTAGCCTGCTGCCCAGCGGGCCACGGCAGGTTTGGGGTTGTCGGTGAAGAGAAAGGCCAGGAGCGCGGCCAGGTCGTCGTAGCGCGTGTCGCGCAGCGTGTGGAAGGTGCTGCGGCGGTCGGGCTGGCCTTCTTCGGGGCGCGGGGCCGTCAGGCGCAGGTGGACGCGCTGGGCGCGGAAGCGGCGGAAAAGCCGCCCCAGGGTTTCCAGACGGGCCAGCGCAGGGGTGTTCATCAGCCGGGCAAAGCGACCCTCGGCCACACCGGCGGCCCTGGCAGCCGCGCCCAGGCTGGCGGCGGGCTGGCCCAGCTCGTCGGCGTCTATGCCGAGCGCCAGAAGGTGGAGCACAAGCGCGGCGTGGCGCACGGAACGCTCGGTAGCGCTTTCGTCGAGTCCGCCCCAGCCCCCAGCGGGCACGCGCGGCCACAGCGCGGCCAGCATTTCGACGGTGGGCTCGGCGTCGGTGGTTGTCCAGCGGCGGAAGGCGGCGCGCACCCCCCTGTCGTCGGTGCGCAGCCACGGCGGCTCGTGGACCAAGTAGCGAACGAGCGCCAGTTCGGCATCGAACTGGCTCCAGAGAAGAAAGGTGTTCATGCGGATTCGGGTTGGGATTGAACGGTGCGCGCTTTCGAGAGGGCGCTGAAAAAGAGCCGCCGGGCGGCGTGGGCGTAGGGCATCGTGCGGGGCAGCAGGCTGTAGTGCTCGAACACAGGCGCGTACTGCTTTTTTGCCTCGGCAGCGACGGCGTCTTCCCACGCGGCGGCCAGGGCAGACTGTTCTGCGGCAAACGCCGAGGCGTCCGCGCTGGCCGCGCAGGCAAGGGCTCCAGCGTGATCCACCAGAAGCCGCTGCACGGCGCGCCAGTAGGCAGCCAGCACGTCGCGCCCGAAGGGGTCGTCCACCGAGGGCGTTTTTTCGAGCTTTTTGAGCGTGATGCGGCCCGTTTCCCCGTCCTGCTCGGCACGCACGCCCGCGCCTACCGTCCGCTGCACGGCCTGCCGCAGCTCGTAGGCGGCTTTCTGGGCAAACGCCGCCGCCCCCCCGATCATCTCGGCGGCCACGTCCATCACGGCGGTGGCTGCGCGCGCATCCGAGGCCACGGGCGTGTAGGCAAACGTGTCCATCTCGACGCCGCCGTGGACGTTTTTCTGGGTGCTAAGCATGTGGAAGCCAAACACGAGCAGCCGCGTCGTCAGGCCCAGCTGGCTTACCGGGCCGGCGTAAAGCTGCGCTACGGCGGGGGCCGGGGTGTAGCGCGCCCGCGCCGCGCCGTTGAGGCCGCCGAAAAACGCCGCGCCGATGGCGGGCGTGAGGCCCTCGGTGCGGGCCACAAGAAAGGGTCGCTCGCCCGTAGGGTCGCCGTTTTTGTCGAAAAGCTTCTCGGTGGGCACGTTGGGATGGCGGAACAGGCGGTCGGCGGCAACGCCGCTTTCCAGGTCGCCTTTCGCGCCGTAGGCGATGCCGGTGCTGCGCTTGGAGGCAGTGCGCGCGGCCAGGCCGTGCACTTTTTCGCCCGTGAGCGGACAGATGCCCGGCGCGTCCAAATGCTCGAACCAGAGCCAGTGGTATGCCGTCATCCAGCCCAGCCCGGCGCGCAGCGTGATGCCGCCCACGGGTACGTCGCCGGCGGGCGGACGGGCCCAGAAAAGGCCGTCGTAGCCCGCGCCGCCGGGCATGGCGTAGGCCCCGGCGTACTGCCGCTGGCTTTCGAGGGACAGGACGTTGAGCCAGAGGCTTTTGCGTAGCCAGACGGTGTCTCCCTCGGCAGGCACGGTGGCGAGCGCGCGGATAGGGGTGTCGCCATTGGTGCCTTTCTGGTAGCCGCGCCCGCCTGTGCCCTCGTAAAACGTGTTGCGCGCGAAGAGAAAGAGGGCCGCCTGATCGGGCGCAACGGCCCAATCGGCGTCGGCGCGGTGCAGAAACTGGCGGTCGCCGCTGGGCGCGATGAACACGGCCACGCCGAGTGGTTCAGCTTTTTTCGGGTCTTCCGGCGCAGGGCCCTGCATGACCCGCGGCCCATCTCCGGTGAGGGCAAACGTGGCGCGCAGCGGGGCGACGGCCTGCTCGAAATCAGCCTCCGTCATAGGCGCGGCGATGCGCACGGCCAGCTCGGCAGCCGTTTCAGGCTCGAAGGCCACCTGCGCTAGGTAGGACAACAGATTCAGCGCGGCCACGTCGTAGAACGGCTGGGCGTAGTCGAGCGCGTAGGGCACGTCGGGCTCGGTGAGAAGCTGTTTGAAAGACTTCTCGACCCGCCCGCCCGTGGGCAGGCGCAGCCTGAAAAGCTGGTGGTCGAAAACGTTGAGGGGTTCGTGCATGGCGCGCGGTGTGAAGGGGTGGGTCAGAGGCTTTCAAGTGGGGCGGGCGTGGCGGCAGCGGGCGTGGCAGCGGTGCGCGCCACCGTCAGGCCGAGCCTTTCGCAGTAGCGTCCTTCGCAGGAAACGTGGTGAAACAGGCCGCTGCCGTCCAGCAGGAAAAAGAGGCGGTCGTCGTAGGGGTGCGTCTCGCGCCACCACGCCTCCAGCGGCGCCAGCGCCGCCGGCGGCG
>CBDUBO010000194.1:0-5290 GCA_965365405.1 uncultured Rhodothermales bacterium
GGGGCAGGACAGAATTCGGCTTACAGGCCGGCGCGGGCCGCAAAACGAAGGGCCGATCTCCGGGGAGATCGGCCCTTCACCTTTTCAGGCAACCGAGCAGTTGTGAGCGGGTGCTTACTCTTCGGGCGCGTTGGCTGCCGGCGCCGCGTTGTCGCCGGGGGCGGGCACGGCAGGTGCGGGGGCGGTCGTAGCCGGCATTTCCTGAGTGGCACCCTGAATCACGCTGCGGTCGCCACCGTGGTCAATGGCGAAGTTGGAGACGATGCAGAGCAGGCCGAAGATGGCTGCCAGCACCCACGTGAGCTTTTCGAGTACATCCGGGGCCTGCCGGGCGCCCAGGATCTGCGTGGTGCCGCCGGCACCGATGCCGGCCAGGCCGCCGCCCTTGCCGCTCTGCACGAGCACGACGAGGATGAGCACGACCGCGATGAGCGCGATGAGGAAAACGATGAGGCCGAAAAGCATGAGTTCTGAGCCGGAGATAGAGCGGGATTGGCCTGGCAAGATACCGCGCCGGGTAGGCGCGTTCAAAGCCCGGTTCCAGCCTTACGGCGTCTTCTCCAAAAGGCCACGGAGGGCCGGTTCGGCCATCAGGATCGCCACGGCGCTCTTCATATCGGCCACCTCTCCGCACCGCGCCTGCGCCACCACCTCCGAAAAGGGCAGGCGAACCACCTCCATGTGCTCGCCTTCGGAGAGGGCTTGGGTGCCTGTGCTGAGGTCCTGGGCCAGATAAAAATGGATGATCTCGTCGCTGTAGCCGATGCACGGGTAGAGCGATCCGAGGGGCGTGAGGCGCCCGGCACGGTAGCCCGTTTCTTCTTCCAGTTCACGCTGCGCCGTCTCAGCAGGGTCTTCGCCGTCGGCGTCGAGTTTGCCGGCGGGCACTTCGAGAAAGACGCGGCGCGGCGGATAGCGAAACTGCCGGATCATGAGCACGGTGCCATCCTCGAAAATGGGCACGACAGCAGAGGCACCAGGGTGCTTGATCCACTCCCGCACCGCTTCGCGCCCATCGGGCAGGCGGGCCGTGTCGCGGAAAGCATGGAGCAGGTGCCCGTCGAAGAGTTCTTCGGATGAGACGGTTTCTTCGTTGAGGTTTTCGGTCATGTGACGTGTTGAGGTAGCAGAGACGTTGAGCAACACGTCCCTGCGCCCGTTATCGTGTGTGGAGCATGAGGTCGGTGAGGGCGACGAGGGCAGCGGTTTCAGCGCGCAGCCGGTTGGGCCCCAGCGTGACGAGGCGCGCGCCAGACGCTGCCGCCTCGGCCACCTCCACCTCGTCGAAACCACCCTCCGGCCCGATGAGCACGAGGGTGGTGCTGGCATCGGCGGCCTGAGCTGGCGTGGGCGCGCTTTCGAGCGCTTCGTGGGCGAGCAGCACCCGTGCTTCTGGCAACAGCCGCAGCGCGTCTGCGAGGTACGTTTCCGGATAAATATGTGGCAACACGCACCGCAACGACTGCTTCATGGCAGCCACGGCGATGTGCTCCAGGCGATCCGCTCGTACCCTGCCCGGCGCGGCGCGGCGCGACCGCAGCGGCACGATGCCCGCCACGCCCAGTTCGACGGCTTTCTCGACGGCCCACTCGAAGCGGTCGCGGTGGTGCAGGATGCCCAGCGCCAGCACCACGTTTCGTCCTGCCTCCCCTACCTCGCGCCGCGTCTCCATTACCTCGCCCGTCACCTGCTCCCGCCCGGCTTCAGTGAGGACGACGCGGTGCCAGCCGCCCACGCCGTCTACCACTACGACTTCATCGCCCGCGCGGTGGCGCAGCACCTTCAGGACGTGTCGCGCCTCGTCTGGGGGCAGCGTCACCCGGCCATCACGGAAGCACGTGGGAGGGGCGTAGAAAGGTGTCGTCACAAGCCGAGCGAGAGGCCAAGGTGCACGCGGCCCGCGGTGAGCCCGCTTTCGGGCGCGGCCGCGTAGGTCACCAGCACGAGCCCCACGCCCGTCGAAACCTGGACGCCGAGGCCGTAACCGGGATAAAAACCGCGCAGCGAAGATACGCCCGGCGCCTCGGGCTGGTCGAGGTACCCGGCGTCAGCGAAGACGAAGGCGTAGGAGCGGCGGTCGAGCAGCAAGCGCACTTCGGCAAGCGAGCGGGCGGCATAGCGGGCGCGGAAGCGGTCCTCGTCGTAGCCCCGCAGCGTCGTCGCCCCGCCGATGCGAAAAAGTTCGCCCTCTTCGTAGGCGTCGCTGCGCAGCGCATAGCCCTCGGCCCCGAGTGCCAGCACGAGTTGCCGGGCGAGGGGGCGGTAGAGCCGAGCGGTGAGGGTGAGGCGCTCCTGCCGCGTCGAGGTGCGCGCGCGCACGGGCTGGCCATCTACTTCCACCGTCCGCACGCGGTAGCGCTGGCCGCGTTCGAGGAGGGTTTCGAGGACGTAGCCGCGCCGGGGGTTGAAGGGCGCGTCCACCCGCCCCAGCCGAAAGCCGATGCCGGCGAACGTGGCCGACGAGCGCGCCACGCGCTGCTGCCCGCCGCGCAGCCGCGCCCCCTCGACGCCCGGCTTGATGCGCTCCCGCGAGACGGTCGCCAGCACCTCGCGCCCCTCACCGCCGTAGGCGAGCGCGCCGCGGTAGCGCTGCGCGCCCAGCGTCGAGTCCTGCTGCGTACCCTCGAAGCGCGCCTCGACCTGGAGGGGCAGGCCCAACACGTACGGCACCGCGGCCTGCGCGAGGGCGGTGCTGGTGCGACCCGGAAGCCGGTCGAGACGGACTTCGTAGCGGTGTCCGAGCCCGAACAGGTTGCGCAGCAGCAGGTGGCCCGACCCAATAAGCGTGGCCCGCTGCCGCGTGCCTTCGGGCGGCAGCACGCCCACCACTACGTCGAACGCGCCCGGCGCCGCCTCCGTAACGTCCAGCCTGAGCGTGGCCGTCCCGTCGGGGTGCAAAAGCAATTCGGGCGCGCCGATGCTGGTGAAAAGCGTGGAGCGCTCCAGCCGCGCCGCTACCTCGGCGGGACTGAAATAGCGGAGCGGCGTGCCGGGCGCGAGGCCCAGCAGGCGGGCAGCGTAGCCGGGACGTGTGCGCGAATCCGGTCCCAGCACGACCTCGCGCAGCACGACGGTGCTACCTTCCTCGACGTGCAGGACGAGCCGGAGACCCACTGGCGCGGCCCCTTCCGACACCAACGCCAAGGCTTCGACACGAATCTGGGCCAGCCCGTAGCCGGCTGCGGCGTACCGGCTGAGGATTCGGTCGAGGTCGGCGCTGAGCACCCTCCCGACAAGCGGCTGACCGGGGCGCGTATCCATCCGCGCCTGCAGCTCGATTTCAGTGAAGTGGGCAGCGCCGGTGACGACCACTTCCCGAACGGGCAGGTACGGCCCCCGCGTGGCGTAGAGGACGAACGCTTCGGACGAGTCCTGCCGGGCCGAGTCGAGTGCGGCAAGCGCGTAGCCTCTGTCTGAAAACCACCGCAGCGCATCAGCAACGGCAGCATGGAGGCTGTCCGGCGTCCACGCGGGCCGGGCCGTCCACGACTGCACCTCACCACCGGCAACGAGCTGGTACGCGACGGGCTGCGCCTGCGCCGCGACGGCCATCAGGAGTAAAGGGCAGAAGGCAAACAGACGCAGACCAGACATAGGCTCGGCAACGTCCGTGGGCGGCGAAACGTGCCCGTGCAGCGCTGCGTTGGGCCGCCATGCCCCCGATCCCCGACGCCACCCGCCAGGCTTTTCAAACGGACCTCCTCGGCTGGTACCGCACCCACAAGCGTCAGATGCCGTGGCGCGACCACCCCGATCCCTACTACGTGTGGGTGTCGGAGATCATGCTCCAACAGACGCGCGTGGACCAGGCGACACCTTATTTCGAGCGGTTCGTCGAGACCTTCCCCACACTCGAAGCCCTCGCTGCCGCCCCGCTCGACCAGGTGCTGCTCTGCTGGGAAGGGCTGGGCTACTACGCCCGCGCCCGAAACTTTCACCGCGCCGCCCAGGAGGTGGTCGAAAAACACGGCGGCACCATCCCGTCGGATTACGAAAGCTTCCGCGCCCTGCCTGGCGTGGGGCCCTACACGGCAGCGGCCGTCTTGTCCATCGCCTACGGCAAGCCCCACGCCGCCCTCGACGGCAACGTGATCCGGGTGCTGGCACGCGCTTTTGCCCTGCCCGACGACGTAAAGCGCCCGGCCACCCGCCGCCTGCTGCAGACCCTCGCCGACAGCCTCCTGCCCCATTCCGACCCCGGCGATGCCAACCAGGCGCTAATGGAGTTGGGCGCCCGCGTCTGCACGCCCGCCCATCCCGCCTGCCCCAAGTGCCCTCTGCGCGGTGCTTGCATGGCCTACCAGAGGGGCATACCCACCGCTTTTCCCGTCGCCACGCCGAAAGCGCCGACGCCGCACTACGACGTAGCCGTGGGCCTCCTGCGCGATGCCGATGGGCGGCTCCTCATCCAGCGGCGGCCCGAAAATGGGCTGCTGGGCGGGCTCTGGGAGTTTCCCGGCGGCAAGGTCGAAGCGGGCGAGACGCCCCAGGCCGCGTGCGCCCGCGAGTTCAGCGAAGAACTGGGCGTCGACGTCGCCGTGGGGCCGCTCGTGGCCCGCGTAGCTCACGCCTACACGCACTTCCGCGTCACGCTCCACGCCTTTGAGTGCAGGGTGCAGAAAGGCACACCCGAATCCCGACTGGGCCTGCCCCTCGCGTGGGGAGCGCCCGAAAAACTGGACGCTTACGCCTTCCCGCGTGCCAACCGCCGCATCCTCGAAGTGGTTGCGCAACAGCAACATGCGCCGTCCCTGTTCGGGTAGCGGTGGGGAACGGTGCCTCTGTGCTCTCGTTCAGAAAGCCCATCCGGCGGGAAGGCTTTTCCTGCCACTGGCACGTTTTACAGGCTATCTCATTACGCTTTACGCGATGACTGCACCCGCGGCCCTCTCTACTCCCATCGCCCTGAGCGAACGCGCCGCCGAGGCCGTCCGCAAGATCATGGCCACCAAAGACATCCCCGAAGGCTACGGCCTGCGCGTGGGCGTCAAGGGCGGCGGCTGCTCGGGCATGAGCTACATCCTCGGCTTCGACAAAAAGCGCGAGCACGACATGGCCTTCGAGCTTGATGGCATCCCCGTGTACGTGGACCGCCGTCAGGGATTGTACCTGATGGGCACTACCATCGACTACCACGACGGCCTCAACGCGCGCGGGTTCACGTTCGAAAACCCCAACGCGACGCAGACCTGCGGCTGCGGGTCGAGCTTTGCCGCCTGATCCCTTTTTGACCTTTTCACGCGGCGCGAACGGCCCGGCATTTGCAAGCCCTTCACACCGCCCCTAAACG
>CBDUBO010000195.1:0-5285 GCA_965365405.1 uncultured Rhodothermales bacterium
CGCTCATGGACGACTTCGTGGAGATCGGGCTGGACGTGATGACCATCGGGCAGTATCTCCAGCCCACCAAGATGCACCTGCCCGTCGAGGCGTTCATCCACCCGGACGTGTTCCGGTGGTACAAGGAGGAGGGCGAAAAGCGCGGCCTCGGGCACGTCGAGAGCGGCCCGCTCGTGCGCTCGTCCTACCACGCCGAACGGCACGTGTGATGGCGACTTCGGCAGCATCGGTTCGGCAGCGGCACATGGCGCCCCGCGCGCGCCGCTTCACCGTGCAGGAGTACTACGCGATGGCGGAGGCGGGCATCCTGGGCCGCGAGGATCGCACCGAACTCATCGAAGGCCAGATTCTCGCCATGTCTCCTATCGGAAGCCGCCACGCGGTGTGCGTGGACACGATCACCGAACTGCTTTTTGAACAGGTTCGCCGCCGTGCTCGCATTCGGGTGCAAGGGCCCATCCGGCTGGCCGACCGCTCGGAGCCGGAGCCGGACGTGGCGCTGCTGCGTCCGGGCGATTACACGAAAGCCCATCCCGGCCCTGCCGACGTGCTGCTCGTAGTCGAGGTGGCGGATTCGACGCTGCCCTTCGACCGGCGCGTGAAGGTACCCCTCTATGCCCGTCATGGCGTGCCGGAGGTGTGGATCGTGGCGCTCGACGAAGGCAAAGTGTACGTCCACCGCACGCCCACGCCGGACGGCTACGCCGCAGCCCATGCCGTCGAGGCAGGGGGCACGCTTACTGTGGAGGCGCTGCCGGACGTGCAACTCGCCGCGCAGGACATGCTGGTGTAGGGACGTGCCGCGGCGCGTCCCTACGAGGTTCGCCCTCACTCCACCCGCTCGGCGCGGAAGGTGCCGTTGGGCTGGAGAAGCACGATGCGCGCCGTTTTGCCGCCCTCCCGCTCGAAACGTACCTGGTAACCGGGTAGCTCTTTGGCGTCAAAAAGATGCGGCTGCGGCGTGGGCACCAGCGTGTAGGTAGGTTGGCCGGGCACTGTCATTGTGAGCAACTCGCCGCGCATAGCGATGGAAATGACGACCCCTCCCAGGCGATACTGCCCGGCGTAGGCCGCAAGCTGTTCGGGGGATATCGAGGCTGCCTCGCGGCTGAACACAACCGGGTCGAGCGTGGGCTCGATGCGCAGGCCCACCCCGTCTACCAATCCGTCGGCGTCGGTCCGGAACGTAAGCTTCATGCCCTTGGCAACGGTCTCGGTGGCCTCGAAGGTGTCGTAGTGCCAGTGCACGAGGGGCGCGTCGAGGGTGTAGTAGCGGACACGCAGCCCGTCGCCCTGCTGTCCGATGGTGAGGGTGCCGTAGGCCGGATGCGCGTAGTCGCCTGCATAGTCGGCGAGGGGATGCGCGGGCGTCGTGTTCGGCACGCGCCGGGCGTCCCGGTCGGCCTTGGCCACGCCATCGAGCGAATCGGCGGCCGCGGTGGGGCGGATCTGCGCCACCCAATCGGTTTTTTCCAGCCCCAACAAGCGATCGAAGGCGGCCAGCATGAGTGGGCGCGGGATGGGCGTGCCGTTCTTGTTGGTGAGCATGACGAAGCCCAGGTCGCTGTCCGGCAGGAAGCCCACGAGGGCCGAGAAGCCGTCGATGTTGCCGCCGTGGTGCAGCAGCCGGTGGCCCCGGTACACCTCCACGAACCAGCCGGGTGCGTAGAGCAGGTAGGGAGATGCTTCCTGCGCCTGCGGCGCGACGAACACCTGCGGCGTGTGCAGAAATTTGAGGTTGCCCTCCGAAACGATGCGCGTACCGTCCACCTCGCCGTCCGAAAGCTGAAGCTCTACCCACCGGGCCATGTCACGCACGCCGGCGTTGATGGAACCTGCCGGACCGATGGCGTCGAGCGTGAAGGGCGGCAGGGCGTTCATAGAGTCGCGCCCACCGCCGTAGCCGGTGGCGTGGTCGTCAGAAGCCAGCATTTCGGCCATGCTCACCGACGCGCCCGTCATGCCGAGCGGGCCGAGGATGCGCTGCCGTACCAGGTCTTCCCACGACGTGCCCGCGCGTTGCCCGGCGAGGTAGCCTGCCGTCATGTACATCAGGTTCTGGTACTGCCAGGCGCCCCGGAAGGGCTTGGAGGGTTCGAGGTAACGCAGCCGGTGGTAGAGTTCCTCGCGCGAAAACGGCGTGCTGTACCACAGCAGGTCGTGGCGCGGCAGGCCGCTCCGGTGCGTAAGCAGGTCGGTGGCCGTCATGCCCTGCGTGGCAACGTCGTCTTTGAGGCGGAAGTCCGGCAGGTACTCGACGACGGGCGTATCCCACGCCAGCTTGCCCTCGTCGCTCACGATGGCGAGGGTGAGGGCGGTAAAAGCTTTGGTGGAAGAGCCGATGGCGAAGCGCGTCTCGGGCGTGACGGGTAGCCGCGCGGCCACGTCGCGCAGGCCAAAGCCCTGCTCGAAGATCACCTCGTCCCCCTGGACGAGCGCGATGGCGGCACCGGGTACCTTCCACTCCTCCATCGCAGCCACGACGAGGCTGTCGTACCCCGCGAGGGCATCGGCGGCGCGGGCCTGCTCGGCCTGTCGGGCGGCTTCGGCACGGGCCAGCTCGAATGTCAGGCGGCCCTCGCCCTGAAGAAAGGTGCCCGCCATGCGCGCATCTCCATCCATCAGTGCGCCCCGGAAGCGCGGCGTGCCGGGGATACCGTCCATCTGGAAAAACACCGAGTCGCCTGCCACGCGCACGCCCGCGAGGGGGTAGCCCGCCAGGTTCTGTACCGGAATCGAGATCGTGCCTCGCCACGCGCCCGCCTCCTCGTGGAGCATCACCTCGATGGCCAGTGGGTTGCCGGGGATATTGATGGTGCCCGTCCAGTCGCCCGCGGCCCGCTGGGCGTGTAGCGGAGAGGCGGCCACGAAGACGAATGCACAGGCGAGGAGGGCAGCGCGGAGCATGGTTTTGAGGGTTGGTACAGGATGAGCAAGGCGTATGTCAAAGTAGCCACGATGCACCAAGACAGTCACATGCGCAATGCCGGCGTAATGTCTCTCGGCACCGGGTTGATGCTGTGCGGAGCACAGATGTAGTCTTGCGGCTTCATTCTAACCCCTCCCTCCTCCTATGGCAACCGACAACAGCAGCAGCAGCGTGGCCAGCGTGGCCATCGTCATTCTCGTCATCCTCGCCATCGCCGCCGGCATCTGGTTCTTCACGCGCGGTGGCGGCACCGAAGCGGTGGACGGACCGGACATCCAGGTAGAACTGGGCGAGTGAGTCCGCACCTCCTGCACAGGCGGCGCGCTTCTCCGGAGGCGCGCCGCTTTGCCGTTGGGTGTAACCCCTGCGGGTCGCGGGTCGTAGGGCGGGCATACCCCAATTCCACACAACGCCATGAAACCCTCCCGCACCCTCGTAGCCGCGCTCGTCCTGCTGATCACCGCTGCGGCTTCGGCACCGGCCCAGACCGTCGAGCGCTCGTTTCCGCTTGCCGCCGACGGCACGGTGTTCGTAGACGCCTACAAGGGCACCATAGAGGTGACGACGTGGGAACGCGACGAAGTGCAGGTATCCGCCCGGATCGTCGCGGATGAGAACCGTGACTTGGTAGCGCTGACGGAGGTGACGTTCGACGCCGAGCGCAACCGCCTCCGCATCAAATCCGACTACAGCCGCGCCAAGCAAAGCAAGTCCGTGCTGGGTGTGCAGTGGGGTTCGGTGTCGCTTCCGTTTGTGCACTACACCATCAAGATGCCGCGCACGGCCCGCCTCAACATCGACGACTACAAGTCCGAGATTCGCGTATCCGACCTGCGCGCCGACCTTCTGATCGACACCTACCGCAGCCCGATCCAGGTGCGCAACGTGCGCGGCGACATCAACATCGACACGTACCGCGAATCCATCAACCTGAGCAACGTGGTGGGACAGGTCAAGATTGACGGCTACCGGCCCACCATCCGCGTAGACGGCCTGAAGGGGGCCATTCAGGTGGACGTGTACCGGGGCGACATCGAGGTGGCGTTCGACGCTTTCGAGGGCGACAGCCGCATCGAGTCGCAGCGCGCCGACGTGTCCGTGACGCTGCCGCGCGACACGGGCTTCTACCTCTCCGCCGACGTGAACCGGCGCGGCGACCTGGACGGCGACTTCGACGTGGAACGCCTGCGCCGCCGCGACGACGGCACCTACCGGGGCGAAATCAACGGGGGCGGCCCGCGCCTGGCCCTCGAAACGCAGCGCGGCGCGTACCGGCTGCGAGCGCGGTGAGGAGAGGTTGGAGGTCTGAGGCCGAAGGTTGGTTATTGACGATTGATCCTTGACCGTTGCTCATTGATCGTTTCCATTGCCCTTTTCCCCTCCCCACGTCCCCAATCTCCTTCACCCCATTCTCCATCCTCCATTCTCCATCGGGCCAGGGTGTCAGGTGTAGCTTTCACGCACCTGTTCACGACACCCTCTGCCACCCATGGAGCGCACGCTCGCCATCATCAAGCCGGACGCCGTCGAGAACGGCCACGCCGGTGCCATCCTCGACCGCATTCTCAAAGCGGGCTTCACGGTCAAAGCCATGAAGCTCGTCCGCCTCACCCAGGCCGAAGCCGAAGGGTTTTATGCCGTCCACCAGGGCCGCCCGTTTTTCGGCGAGCTGACGCAGTTCATGTCCAGCGGGCCGTGCGTACCGCTCGTGCTGGAGAAGGAAGGGGCCGTGCAGGCCTGGCGCGACCTCATCGGCGCGACCGACCCGGCGGAGGCTGCCGAGGGCACCATCCGCAAGAGCTTTGCCGAGTCGAAGGGCCGCAACGCCGCCCACGGCTCGGACTCGGTCGAGAACGGAAAGCTCGAAGCCAACTTCTTCTTTCCCGAACACGAGATCGTCGCCATCGGCGCGTGATTCCGTAGATCGCGGCAAAGCTGAGCCCCGACTGCCCGCGTGGTGGTCGGGGCTTTTCGTTGCCGCAATAGCCTGTTTGCGCCCGGCGTTAGGGAGCAACGCCGGTGCTGGTGCCGCGTCCTATCTTCGCCTATCCTTTCATGCCCATGCGCGCCCTCTTTCTCTCCGCCCTCACCCTCTCGCTCGCCGTGACCGCCGCTGCCCAGGAAACACCCGCCCCGCAGGTCGTCTCGACGCCCGAAACGCAGGGCGAAGTGTCCGTCACGATCTACAACCAGAACTTCGGCATCGTGCGCGAGGTGCGGCCCATCACGCTCCGCGAGGGGCTCAACATTGTGCGTTTCGAGGGCGTGGCGGCGCAGATCGACCCGACAAGCCTGGCCCTGAAGTCGCGCACCGCGCCCGGCAGCCTGGTCGTGCGCGAGCAGAACTACCAGTACA
>CBDUBO010000196.1:0-5261 GCA_965365405.1 uncultured Rhodothermales bacterium
CCGCTGCATTCAACCACTCTGCCACCCCTCCTCGCAGGGCAGAAAATAAGGCATCTCTTTGCAGCTTCACGAGGAGGTTTAACTGACTCACCCATCAAGGGTTATCACAGTCTGGTTGCCGCAGTAACGGAAACCCAGACGCAGGGCTTTTCATAGACCGTGCGTGCTACAGCACTTCCTACCCCTACGCCTCATGAACTCTGCTGCTTCGACGCCTGATTGCCTGTGGCGCTGCGCCGTCGCCGCCTGGATCGCTTTCCTGACACCGCTCGAACGGTGAAGCCGCGCCCTCGCGCCCCCTTCACGTTTTGTTCAGCCCTGTCATGGCACGCTACGCCCAGTAGGTGCCCCACACGATTCAGCTTTATGCAGCCCGTTCCCTCTTCTACTTCTGCCAGTTCCTTCTTCACTCGCTTCGTGCGGATGGAGGCTTTTGGAGGCGTGCTCCTCATGCTCTGCGCCGTGCTGGCGCTGCTGTGGGCCAATTCACCGCTGGCCCCTTTCTACGACGCCCTCTGGAGCGCCTATCTCACCGTAGGATTTGACGGGGCGGGCATCTCGAAGCCCGTTCTGCTCTGGATCAACGACGGCCTGATGGCGCTGTTTTTCTTTCTCGTCGGGTTGGAGATCAAGCGCGAGGTGCTTACGGGAGAGCTGCGCGAGCCGCGCCGGGCAGCCCTCGCATTAGCTGGTGCCGTGGGAGGTATGGTCGTGCCCGCACTCCTGTACGTATTCGTTGCAGCCGGCACCGAAGCGGCATCCGGGTGGGGCATTCCAATGGCTACGGACATCGCATTTGCACTGGGGGTGCTGGCGCTGCTGGGCAGCCGCGCGCCCATCGCACTCAAGATTTTCCTGACGGCGCTGGCGATCGTGGACGACCTGGGGGCGGTGCTCGTGATCGCGCTTTTCTATACTGCCAAGCTTTCCGTCGTCAGCCTTGTGGTGGGCCTCGCCGTGCTGGCCCTGCTGTACCTGCTCGCCCGGTCGGGCGTGCGGCAGATAGCCGTGTTCGTGGTGCTGGGGCTGGTGGTGTGGGTGGCGTTTCTGAAGTCAGGTATCCACGCGACCATCGCGGGCGTGCTGGTCGCGCTCACGGTGCCCGCCCGGCCCGACGCACGTGGAGACAGCCTGCTCGAACGCATGGAGCACGGACTCCACCCTTACGTGGCCTACTTCGTGCTGCCCGTCTTTGCCCTCGCCAACGCGGGCGTCGCGCTGGGCGGGGCGGCGAGCCTGGGCAGTCCGGTGGCCATGGGCATTCTGCTCGGGCTCGGCGTGGGCAAGCCGCTGGGCGTGCTGGGGTGCGCCTGGCTGGCTACTCGGCTACGCCTGGCCTCGCTCCCGGAGGGTATCACGTGGCGGCAGATGGCGGGTGTGGCCGTGCTCACCGGCGTGGGCTTCACCATGTCACTCTTTATCGCCGGACTGGCTTTCGGGCAGGGCCCGCTGCTCGAAACAGCCAAGCTCGGCATCCTGCTCGCCTCCACGCTGATGGGCGTGCTGGGCTACGTGCTGCTGCGCGTGGGAAGACCTGTGCCTACGTCCCTTAGGGCTTCGCCCACGGCCTGACACCCCGGCGAAATCATCCTGCTGCTTGTAAAGCGAGGGGGCACGGCTTACTCTTAGAGCAGCGCCTAACGCCCTTTCGTGCCTTCATAATACTCGTCGTGCAGGCAAGGCGTGCCCTCCGGCCGGCAATTCGTTGCGCCTGCCGGCAGCATAGTGTCTCGTACCCTGGCCCGATCATTTTACGGGCCAGACCAACCGGACGGGTCAGTGAAACCCTCTCCTTCGTCTCTGCCTCCGGCGAAGCCTCCTGCCGCGTCGGAAGCCGCCGGCGCAGCCGATCCGCGCGTCGGGCGGCTGGGCCGCTACGAGGTGCTTCGGCGGCTGGGGCGCGGGGGAATGGGCGAGGTGTACCTGGCGCGCGACACCACCCTGGGCCGCCTCGTGGCGCTCAAGTTTCTGCCTCCGCACCTCAGCGAAGAGGCCGACGCGCGCCTGCGCTTTACCCAGGAGGCCGTAGCCGCCTCGGCGCTCAAACACGCCAACGTCGCCACCATCTACGAAATCGGACGGGGCGAGGACGGGACGCCCTTCATGGCGATGGAATACTGCGAGGGCGAGACGCTGCGCCAGAAGCTGGCACGCGGCCCCCTCCCCGTACCCGACGCCGTGGACTACGCCACCCAGGTGGCCTGTGGCCTGCGTCACGCCCACGAAGCGCACGTCACCGGGCCGGACGGTGTGGCGCGGCACGGCGTCGTCCACCGCGACATCAAGCCTGCCAACCTCATCGTCACGCCAGAAGGCGTGGTCAAAATCTTGGACTTCGGGCTCGCCAAAGTTGACGACCTGACACTTACGCAGACCGGCGCGACGCTGGGCACGGCGCTTTACATGAGTCCGGAGCAGGCGCGGGGCGAAACTGTGGACGCGCGCACCGACCTGTGGGCCGTGGGCGTGGTGCTCTACGAGATGCTCACAGGTCGTCCCCCCTTTGGCGGAGGCTATGAACAGGCCGTGCTCTACGCCATCGCGCACGAAGCGCCGGCACCGCTCCCGGAGAACGTGCCCGAGAGCGTCGCCGGCGTGGTGGCGCGGTGTCTGGAAAAAGACCCTGCCGCGCGCTACCCCAGCGCCCGCGACCTGGTGGCCGATCTGGAGGAAATCAAGCAGGACGCGGTTTCCGGCACATCCGCAGCGCGGTGGCCCAAGCGGCGGCGCGTGGGGCCGAGGCGAAGCTTGCTGGCGTTTCCTCTCGCCTTCATCGTCGTGGCGGCACTGGCCGGGGTGGCCTTCTGGGTGCTGCGCGAACCCAACGTCTCTGGCAAACAGGTCCTAGCCGTACTGCCCTTCAAATCCATCGGCGCAACGGAGGAACACGAAATGGTGACGGTAGGGCTGCACGAGGTGCTGACGAGTCGGCTGACTCAATTAGGCTGGTCGCAGGACGCCATCAGCTTCGTGCCGGCAAGTGAGGTGAGCAGCGACATGTCGCCCGACGAGGTGCGCACCCGCTTCAAGGCCACGCTCGTGGCCACAGGAGTCGTGCAGTTCGAGGGCGACGTGGCTCGCCTTACCCTCAACCTGCTCGATCTCGCAACGGGCACGCAGCGCGGCTCCAGAAATATTGATCAGCAGGGCGGCACCACGTTCGCCCTCCAAGACACAGCCTTTACGACGCTGGCCTCGCTACTGGAGGTACAACTACAACCCGCCGAGCGCACGTTGCTGACCGAGGGCGGCACCACCAATCCGAAAGCCAACACGTTTTACTTGGCCGGGCGAGGTTACCTCAAGCAGAACACCGAGCCGCAGATGGTGCGCTCCCTTTCCATGTTCGAGGCCGCCCTTGAAGAGGATCCCGACTTTGTGCTCGCCGAAGCGGGCATGGGCGAGGCGTACTGGAAGCGCTACACCATCACGAAAGTGCCGGAGTGGGCCGAGCGCGCCATCGCCCACGTCGAGCGGGCACTCCAGCGCAACGACCGACTGGCGCAGGTGCACGCTGCGCTGGGATACATCTATGACGGGCAGGGGCTCTATGCCGAGGCCGTGGAAGCGTACACACGCGCGCTTGACATCGAGCCCCGCGCGGCGCAGTACTACAAGCGCCGCGCCATCACCTACCGCCGCATGGGCGAGGCGACGCTGGCCGAGGCCGACTACCAGCAGGCCCTCCTGCTCGACCCGAACGACTGGGGCGGGCACTACCACTATGCCATTTTCCTACAGTATGCAGGCCGCTACCCAGAGGCGCTCGCATCCTACAAGCGCGCCCAGGCCCTCGCGCCTGACAACGCCAGCATCGTCAACGCGATGGGCGCCCTGTACTGGCACACGCTCCAGCTCGACGCCGCCCGCGAAGCCTTCGAGCAGTCGCTTGCGCTCGACTCGACCAACCAGACGGCAACAGGCAACCTGGCCGTCCTCTACTTCTACCAGCGCCGCTACACCGACGCCGTGCCCCTCTTCAGGCGGGCGCTGGGCTGGACGCCGCAAAACCATGAGATGCTGGCCGCCCTTGCTCACACGCACTACCGCATGCCCGAACACCACGCGCAGGCTATTGACGAATACCAGCAGGCCATCGTCCTCGCGCGCGAAAACCTCCGAGTAACACCCTACGACCCCGACCTGCTGGGCGGGCTGGCGACGTACTACGCACACACCAGCCAACCTGACTCGGCACTGATCTATCTCGACAAGCTCGAGCGTGCCCTGCCGTCCGATTTGCAGGATGGTGAGCATCCCTTCGGTATGGGCGAGGTGTACGCGCAGCTAGGCCGGCGTGAACAAGCCCTCGCCTGGCTTGAACGCGGCCTCGCGCTGGGCGGCGTGTGGGACCGGGCGCGCTACTCGCCCTGGCTCGACACGCTGCGCGGAGAACCTGCCTTCGAGCGTTTGCTGACCCGGTATCCCCCACCTGACTTCGGCTTCTGACCCCCTCTCACTAAACCCAGACTGCCATGCATGCACGCTTCAACCATCTCTTACCGGCTGCACTCCTGATCGTAGCCTGCAACAGTCAAAACATCCCTGCGACCGGCGGAGCAAAAGCAGCACAGACGGTTAGGGCCGCCGCTCCAAATTCGTTCTACCGGATTGGCGCTACGGTGGGCATCACCGGCCAGTGTGACTTTAGCGTCATCAACAATGCGGGAAAGCCGGTTACGGAATATCCCTTCGACATTGCCCGCCGGGGAATCATCGAACTGGTGGCGACCAATACGGGAGCGCGTTTTTACTTCGAGCCCATAGCAGACGCACAGCCGGCCCCTGTACGGGGCAAGAACCCGCAGTTCGTGCTGGACGGCGATGTAGGTGAGTTTGAGATCGCCCATAATGCCGAACTCAACACGCATGAGATCTGCATCCGCTGCTGTACGGATGAGCAGTGCAACCCCTCGTGCGAGAGCGAGAATGACCCGCGTGTGCGCATCGTGGCGCAGTAATCCCGCCCATCCCTTCTGACTTAATGGGTACTATCATGCTTTACCGTTCTGTTTTACTTCCCCTACTTGCTCTCGTCCTAGCCGGCTGCCCACCCCCTCCACCGGTTCAGTTCCCGCCTCCTATTATGCTCCTTGACGTGCTCATTGCTTGGGAGGGTCAGGTTTGTACCTACGACCTGGTCGGCCACGATTACGACGACTTGGCTGCCGTTTTCGCGGATGGACGTGGCATCCGCTTTAGCACAAACACAGGGCTGACTCGTGTAGCCATAGGCCTCGACAGCCTGAAAAGACCGTTCT
>CBDUBO010000197.1:0-5245 GCA_965365405.1 uncultured Rhodothermales bacterium
GGGGGCAAAGTAGCAAAAGGCAGACCGGGGAGCCCTGCCCCGCTCTGCCTCTGCCACCGCGCACGCGGGCGTCCACCGAGATGGACGCCCCGTGCTACAGGTTGGTCATTCCGGACCGTAAACCGGCTGTTACTGGATGAACATGTTGGCCACGCTCAGCACCGTCTGCACGTCGAGCGGCTCGTCGAACGCCTCGGAGATGCTCTGCGCCGAATAGCCGCTGAGGGCCGTGCTGAGGTTCAGGCCGCCCTGCGTCACGTTGCCCTCGGCGGGAAACATGCTGGCCGGGCTGCCCGCGCCGTACACGGGCGAGATGGCGGCGGGAGCCGTCGGGTCGCTGCCCGTGATCCAGCCGGCCGTCGGGTCGCCGGGCTGGCGGATGCGGCGCACCTCGGCGGCGTGCCGGGCCTCGACAGAGTGGATCTGGAGGGCGGTTTTGAGCACGGCGTCGCTCGACTTGAGCGCGGCGGCGCCGCCTTTGTAGGCGCGTACGCCCGTATCCTCGAAGCCTTGGGCCAGGATGAGGAACTGGCCGTAGTTGGTGAACGGCGCAAACGCACCGCCCGCCGTGAAGTCGAACGTGGGCTTGGCCACGGCGGCGCTGCCGAGCACGCCTTTGAGCAGCGCCACGTGCGCCGTCTCGTGCTGCGAGATGATCTGGAAGCTGGGCCGGTCGGCGGCGGGGATGAGGCCGCTGGCGGCCACGCCCATCTTGTAAAACTCGTCTTCGAGGTATTCGAGCGTGAGCGCGAAGTTGAGCACGTCGCGGATGCCCTGCGGCAGCGTCTGCCCGAAAGCCTTGCGGGCCGACAGGCCGAAGGCGACGGGGACGGACGAGAGCACGGCGGCACCGATGCCCGCGCGGGCAGCCTTGCCCAGCGCCTCGCGCCGGTTCAGGGCCACGCGCCCGACGACTTCCTCGTCGAGCTGGCTGAAAAGATCGTTGTTCTGCATGGAAAAGGGGGTTTAGGCGTTGCGAACGCGGATGGAGCCTTTGATAAAGGGCGCGGCGGCGCTGACGACGGCCTGCGGCGAGGCGGCGGCGTCCAGCCCGTTGGCGGCGTCAGCACCGAGCGCGCTCAGCGACGCCAGATCGGCAAAGCTGTTGGTGCCAGGGCTCAGCAGGTCGCGGATCACGGAGGCGTGGCGCGCCTCGACGGAGACGATCTTACCCGCAATCGTGAGGAAATCGTCGCTCTGGAGGTACTGGCCCGCGCCGTTGTAGGCGGACACGCCCAAGTCCTCGAACGTCCGGGCGGCCCCGAGCACGCTTGCGCGGCTGCCGAAGTCGATGGCGGAGAAGTCCGGCGTGAGCGCGCCGATGGCGTTGGTGCCAAGCGCGGCCATGAAAAAGTCACGGTGGATGGCCTCGTGGTCGCGGATGTCGGTCAGGATGGCCGTCTCTGCAGACGAGATGCCGCTGTAAGGCGACTGGATGACGCGGGCGTAGAAGGCGGCTTCGAGCTGTTCGAGGGCGTAGGCGTAGTTGAGCACGCCAAAGTCGTTCGAGAAATCGAGCACGACGTCGGCCCCTTCGTCGTTGTCGTCGGAGTCGCAGGCGGCCAGCAGCGTGGCACCTGCGGTGAGGGCGAGAAAGCTTCGGCGCGACGTGCGGCCGACCGACTCGCCTTTTTCGAGGCGTTGGAAGAAATGCATGTGGGCTTGAGATTGGGAACGGGTAAAACACAGGACGCGGCGCGTCCGGGGTCAGACTACCCGCTCCACCCGGCCTGCCAACAGGTCATTCCCTGCTCACTTGATGATCAGCCGTCCCATCGTTACGGCTTCGTGCCAGCGGCCTGCAACGGGGCTGAAACGCGCCCGCAACGGGGATGTAACGGCGGAAAATCAGCCTGCCGCGACAGTGCGCCTGCCCTCGAAACTCTGGCCGCCAACTGGCCGCGCTTCAGAGGCGCTCGCCGGCCAGTTCGCGCTGCCAGAGGTAGTCCGTCAGCGCTTCCACGCCGCTGCGGAGGTGGCGGCGGTAGGTGCTGAAGGGCAGGTCGAGTTGCTCGGCGGCGCGCTCCTGCGTGGGAGCCGGGTTGAGGTAAGTCGCGTCGAGGGCTGCTGCCAGCCGGGCGTCGCGCGGCGACTGCTCCATCATGCGGCCCCAGGCCTGCACCTCGGCCTGCAACTGCGTCGCGGCGCCCTCGGCAGCAGCGTGACGGGAAAGCAGGCGCGTACCGATAAGCCGGTTCTGGCGCAGCAACTCGGGACGGGTAAAGTGGCGCAGCGCCTCACGCACGGCCTCGGCAAAGGCTACGTGGTCGAGCACTTCGTACGTCTTTTCCTGAGCGGGCGGGCGGGGCTGCGTGGCCTCCAGGCCCAGCGAGGCGACGTGTTCGAGCCACACCGCCGGAGGCAGTTCGCGCCAGTCGGCCCCGAACACGGCAAACGCCTGGGCGCCGGCCGTATAGTCGGCTTCCTCGAAGCGCTGAAGGCCGACGAAGCGCAGAATGTTGCCCCAGAACTGCGGGTTGATGCACGGCAGAAACGAGTACGCCAGCCCCTCGGTGGTGAGGTAGAGGCGCACGGTGTCGGCAAAGGCCATGCACTGCGCGGGCGAGAGGCCGTGGTGGTGTTCGCCGCTCATCCAGAAGCGGAAATGGAGGGCGGTTTCGCCGGGCCTGAGCGCGGTGTGGCTTTCGAGAAAGTGCGCTGCCGCGCGGATGGCCGGGTCGTGCGCGCCTTCGCGCAGGGCGGTTTCGTCCAGGCGCAGCGCGAACAGGCAGCCGGCCAGGCTGCCATCGTCTTCGTGGTAAACGTGAACGCTGCCGGGCTGCTGTGCCATCCAGAAAGCGGCCAGCCGGGCGGCTTCCTCGCCCTCGTGACGCGCCACGAGGTTCAGCACGGCCTCCTGCTCCTCGGGCGGCAGCACGCTGCTGCGGAGCAGACCGCGCCCGGCCCACTGCTCGCGCAGGCGCGCCAGCAAGGGGCGCACGAGGGCGTTGTCGCGGAAGAGAAAGAGGTAGTCCGCCAGCAGCCGGGCGTGCTGCCCCCCCGGCGTGCCCAGCAAGCCCGCGTAGTAGCGCCGCGCCCGCCGGTGCAGCAGGGCGAACAGGTCTGGGTTGCGCCAGCGCAGGTCTGCGGCCAGCGCGTTGCGCACCAGCTCATGGCAGCGCAGGCCGCGCTCGGTACGCTCGACGAAGGCGCGCTCGCTCAGCCAGCCGAACACTCCGTACACGTCCTCCTCGTCCAGCATGGCCGCCAGCAAGGGCTCGTTGACGACGGGCGGCAGGCTGAGCGCGTACAGGGCCGCGCGGTGGCGCGTGTCCGGAATGTGGTCGAGAAAGCGCTTGAGCAGGAGGGCCGCGATGTCGGGCATCAGCTCCGGGCGGAATTCCACGTCCGGATGCTGGCGGAAGGCCTCAGCCACGAGCGCGAGCGCAAGCGGATGGCCGCCTGCAAACTGCAAGATGGGGTCGTGGGCGCTGGCCGGCACCTGGTGCGCGTCCAGCAGGGCGCGGCTTTCTTCGGTATCCAGTCCGCCCAGGCGGTGCGTGTAGAGCAGGCTGCGCCATCCCTCGTCTGTCCCCAGCGTGGCCCCTACAGGCTCGCGCCCAGCCACGACGACGAACGCGCTCGTAGGCAAGATTGCTACCAGGCTCGTCAGTACCCGCACACATACGTCCTGCCCCACGCACTCACACGTGTCGAGCAGCAACACGAAGCGCGCAGGCGTTCCCTCGGCCAGTTGCAACGCGCCCTCGTGGAGCGCAAACGGGCCGCGCGCAGCGACAAACTGGAGGACGGCTTCAGCGGAAGGCTCTGCATCGCGCAGGTCTATCGCGTACGTCTCGTAGCCTGCCGACGCAGCCAGAAATCCATACTCGGACAGCAGCGTGCTCTTGCCGATGCCCGCCGGCCCCCAGATGTAGAACAGGTTGTAGCGCGGCACCGGAGCATCCAGCAGCGCCTCGAACACCTCACGCTCGGCCACACGCCCCACAAAACCCGCGTGGCGGGCTTCTCTGAGGCGATGCTGGAGCGTGTGGGACATAACAACTTGGCTGAACAGATAAATAAATCCCTACTCGACGCGCCAAGATCCCTTCAGGTGAGCAACACGTAGGTAACGCCCGGGCCACCCTGCTCCCACGGAGCATCCTCGAAGCGCACCACCTCGGGCCGTGCCCTGAGGTGGTCGCGGATGGCAAGGCGTAGCGCCCCGGTGCCTTTGCCGTGCAGCAGTTCCACGCGCTCCAGTCCGGCGGCGGCGGCTTCGTCGAGCAACCTGTCCACTTCCATCAGGGCATCCTCGACGCGCTGCCCCCGGAGGTCGAGCCGGGTGCGGGCCGTGAGCGCGCTCAGACCTGCGCCGCCCGCACCCTCGGTGGTTTTGACGACGACGCGCTGCGGCTGCCGCCCGCCCACGCGGCGCAGCGATTCGAGCGGTGCGCGCAGCCGGATGGAGCCCTGCGCGATGACGGCCTCTTTTCCTCTGATCTCCAGCACCTCGGCTGCCGCCGTGCCACCCTCAACCACCACCTGGTCGCCCACGCCGATGCTTTCGCGCGGCGCTTCGGGCGCGCGGCGCGGGGGCCGGGCTCGCGCCTTTTTCTGCTGCTTTTCGACCTGCCGGGCAAGGGCTTCGACCTCGGCCCGCGCCGTTTGCGTGACGGTCTTTTCGGCCTGCGCTTCGCGGATGTCGCGGATGGCTTTTTCGATGCGCGCGTTGGCCCCACGTACGATCTCGTCGGCCTGTTCGAGCGCCTGCCGCTTCAGCGCCTCGCGCTGCTGCCGGATCTGGTCGTCGCGCTGGCGAAAGCGGGCCTCTGCTTCCTCGGCGGCCTGGCGCGCGTCGGCCAGGGCAGCCCTTTCGGACTCGGCTTCGCGGTTGCGCGCTTCGAGGCGCAGAATCAGACTCTCGACGGCTGTCTGCCGCTCGCCCACCAGGCTGCGCGCCCGTCCCACGACGCCCCCGTCGAGCCCTTCGCGCGCGGCGATCTCGAAAGCATACGACGAACCCGGCACGCCCACTTCCAGCCGGTAGGTCGGGCTCAGCGTGTCCTGGTCGAAGGCCATCGCGCCGTTCTCGGCGTCGGGGTGGTCGTGGGCGAAGCCCTTGAGCGCACCGATGTGCGTCGTTGCCACGGTGCGCGCCCCGACAGCGGTCAGCTTTTCGAGAACCGCCTGCGCAATCGCGCCGCCCTCGGCAGGGTCAGTGCCGGTGCCCGCCTCGTCGAGCAGCACGAGCGTGCGGGCGTCGGCGTGGGCGAGCAGGTGGCGCAGGTTGCGCACGTGC
>CBDUBO010000198.1:0-5227 GCA_965365405.1 uncultured Rhodothermales bacterium
GCCGATACGTCGTAGAACAGCGAGTCGGTGAACGTCGTGGGCCGCTCGAAAAGGGCGTTGACGAGGCGGGCCTGGGGCTGGTCGAGCGGGACGAAGTAGGCCGCGCCGGGCGTGAAGCGCTGCCCGTCGAGGTCGGCGGCGCGGCCCAGTTCGTGCACGCGGATGCGGTGCTTGAGTAGCATCCGCACCAGATCGCGCGCCCGTGCCGGCGCGCCGGCATCCCCGAACACGAAGCCCGCGAGCCCGCTCCTACGCGCCACGTCAGCAGAGGAGGCGTAAAAGTCGCGCTGCATCTTCAGCAGCTCCTCGCGCAGCGCCACGGCAGCGCGCAGCGACGAAATCGAAGCCGCCGCCTGGTTGCGCACGGTGAAGCCGTAGGTGAGCAGCCCGTTGGCGCGCGTGTCGGCCAGGAGTGCCCGCGACGACGCCTGCTCGAAAAGGATGCCGACGCTGCCGTTCACGTCGGGGTAGGTGGAGCCTTTGCCGTAGTAGAAATCGTCGAACGACTCCTTGGTGTAGTAGAGTGACCCGATCTCGTCCAAAATGTCGGCGTGGAAGCGGGCAATGCGGCCCGTCATTTCCTGGTTGAGGGCGGGCGTGTTGGGGTTGGTGCGGGACGGGATGCCAGGCTGGAAGAAATACGTCGCCTCGCCGCCCATTTCGTGGTAATCGGTGAGCACTTGCGGCCGCCAGTGGTGGAACAGGCGCAGCCGCCCTTCCGACTCGGGGTTGACGGCAGGCAGCCAGTCGCGGTTGAGGTCGAACCAGTAGTGGTTGGTGCGTCCGTAGGGCCAGGCTTCGTTGTGCTCGGCATCCTGCGGATCGCCTGTGGGCACGGCCCCGCGGTAGCTGTTGACCCAGTCCACGAAGCGGTCGCGCCCGTCGGGATTGTACATGGGGTCGAGCAAAACGACGGTGTTGTCGAGCACGCGCTGAACCTCCTCCCCATCGCCTGCCGCCAAGTGGTAGAGCGTGAGCAGCGCCGCTTCGGTGCCGCTGGCCTCGTTGCCGTGGACGGAATAGCCCATCCAGATGATAGCCGGCATGGTGGCGAGCCGGGCGTCCCCCACGCTTCCAGGGTTTTCGGAAAGCTGGAGGTTGGCCTGTCGGATTTCTTCGAGCCGGGCGTGGTTCGCCGGACTCGTGATGATGGCCTGCACGAGTGGGCGCCCTTCCCACGAGCGGGCGTAGGTGCTGAACGTAACGCGGTCGGAGGCCTCGGCGATGGCGCGGACGTACTCGTAGGCTTCGTGCGGGCGCGTGTGGCGCGCTCCGATGCGGTATCCGAGCACCTCTTCGGGCGTGGGCACGTCGGCGCGGTAAGTCACGCCGGAGACGGCGAGCGGCGGATCGAGGGGAAGCTGCTGGGCGTGGAGACCGGAAACGAGGCAAAGGAGCAGCGCGAGGGCTGACAGGCGGTGGAGAAGCATCGGCGGGGCGCGTGAGGATTGGTTGCAGAATGGGACGGGTAGGCGTAGCGGGCGTAGGCAGGCTTGGCCGCCGCCCGGCCCGCAAGGTAACATGCCGCCGCCGCGCTCTGCACCCTTTTGCCCACCCCGTTGCCGTGAGTCTCTCCCCGCCACCGCGTGCCCTCGTTGCCGTGCTGTTTCTGGGCACGCTCGTGGCCGCGCTCGACATCGCCCTCGTCGGGCCGACGCTCCGTGCCATCGAGCAGGCCTTTGGCGTGACGGCCCGGCTGTCCGGGTGGGTGCTGAGCGCGTTCGTGCTGGCCAACCTGCTCAGCCTGCCCTTCACGACGTGGCTGGGCGACGCGCGCGGCCGGCGCGCGGTTTTCCTGGGCTGCCTGGCTCTGTTCAGCGTGGGCACGCTGGTCGTCGTCACCGCGCCCACGTTTGCCGTGCTGCTGGGGGGGCGTGTGGTGCAGGGCATCGGCGCGTCGGGCCTTTTCCCGATGGCGAGTGCCGTCGTGGGCGACGCTTTTCCGCCGCAGCGGCGCGGGCGGGTGCTGGGACTGCTGGGGGCGGTGTTTGGCGTGGCGTTTCTCGTCGGCCCCATTCTGGCAGGCGTGCTGGTGGCGTACGGCTGGCGGCTGGTGCTGCTGGTACCGTTCCCGCTCGCGCTGGCCGTGTTCGTGGCAGCGATCCGGGTGCTGCCGCGGCAGCAGGCGCGCCAGCCGGGCCGGCTGGACGTGCGCGGCGCGCTCCTGCTGGGCTGCGGCCTCATCCCGCTTGCCCTCGCAGCCAACCAGGTGGAAACGTCGGCGCGCGGCGGCGGCCTGTTCACGCCCACCGCACTCGGCCTGCTGCTGCTCGCGCTCGTCGCCCTGGCGCTGTTCGTGCACGCCGAGCGCCGGGCGGCCTCGCCGCTGCTGCGGCCCGATCTCCTGCGGCGGCGTCAGGTGAAGATCGCGGCGCTGTTCTGCCTCGGCGCGGGGTTGTCCGAGGCGACCATCGTGTTTCTGCCCCCCTTCAGCCAGGCAGCTTTCGGCGTGAGCCGGTCCGAAGCTGCCTACATGCTCTTGCCACTCGTGCTGGCCATCACGGCGGGCGCGCCGGGGGCCGGGCGGCTGCTCGACCGCGTGGGATCGCGCGTGGTGCTGCGCGGCGCGGCTTTGCTGCTCACCGCCGGGTTGGGGGTGCTGGCCGCACTCCCCCCCACACTCGCCACTTACTACGCCGGCACCGTCCTGATGGGCATCGGGCTTTCGGGGATGCTGGGGTCGGCGCTCAGCTACATCCTGCTCAACGAAGCGGCAGCCGGCGAGCGCAGTGTGGCACAGGGCTTCGTGACGCTGTTTCTGAGCGTTGGACAGATCGTGGGCGGCGCGCTCATCGGAGCGGTCGTCGCGTCCTCAGCGGGGCAGACACCCGGCTTTCAGTACGCCTTCTGGGCAGTCACGGCGTTCGCCGCTGCCCTCATCGCCGCCAGTTTCGCCCTCAAGCGCCAGGCGGACGAGCACGCCGCGCATAGCTGACGGCGCGCAGACGAAGAGGTGCCGGAAGCGGGATTCGAACCCGCACGGCCTGTGCAGGCCAGGGGTTTTTAAGACCCCAGTGTCTACCCTTTCACCATTCCGGCAGGGGCTCGCCAACGACTTCGCGCACCACGCGATCCCGCAAAACTCAGCGCAGCAGCGTCAGCGGGCGCGTGAGCACCTGCCCACCGGCCTCGACGCGCAGGAGGTACGTGCCACTCGAAAGGTTCTGCGCATCCCACACCACGCGCTGCACGCCTGCCGGTGCCGGGCCGTCCATCAGCACGGCCACTTCGCGGCCCAGCGTGTCGAACACGCGCACGCGCACCGTCTGGGGCGCGGGCAGCGTGAAGGCAACCGTCGTGCGGGTGTTGAAGGGGTTGGGCGCGTTCGGCAGGACGGTAAACGCCTCGGGCACCTCACCGCTCTCGACATCCGTGGACAGGAGCGCGGCCAGTTGCAGGTCGTCTATGAAGAGCGTCCCGAAGGCCGCGCCGCCGCCGTAAGCGATCTGGAAGCTGTCGAAGCTGAGGTCGCCGTCGAGCTTGCCGTCGCCGATCCATGTGCCGGGCGCTTCGGTCGACAGGTTCCACTCCACCAGTCGCCAACCGGCCCAGTCAATCGCGCGCCACGGGCTCACCTCGTGGCCGCCCGGCCCCTTGTCGTTCACCGCAAAGCGAAACAGCGTACCGCTGGCGTCGCCGAAGACGTAGGCTTGCAGCTTGTAGGTGGAAGCGAACGTCACGCCCGTGGCGGGCCCGGCGTTGAGGTACTGCCGGATGAGAAACGGCGGGTTCTCGCCCGTGCGCCAGCCGTACTGGAGCGCCATCGCCTGGGTGCCGCCCAGCGGACTTACCACGCTTGCACTCGCCGCCATGCGCGTCGAGTCGCCCACCACGTTGCCCGTCGTCGAGCCGCTCTGGAGCGGCTGCCACCAGTTGCGGGTGAAATCGCCCTCGAACGACTCGATGGGTGTGGTGAGGAAGTTGCCCTCCATCGTTCGAAAGACGAGTTGGAGCGCGTTTTCCGTCGCGTTGCCACCCGGATCGCGCAGGCCGGCCTCGATGCGGAAGCGGTAAAATGTGTTCGACATCAGCATTGCGTCCGGGGCGAACGAGACGACGGAGCGGTCGCCCACATGGACCAGTTGGAACGTGCCCGGTACCGCCGCGCCGCCCGCCGTGGGTTCGAGGCTGAACTTGTCCGCGGTGACGGAGGCGGGGTCGAGCTTTTCACTGAAGGTGATGGAGATGATGGGACGCCGCGCCACGTCGCGCCCGTTGGAACGCGGGTAGGTGTCGGCGATGCTGGGAGCCACCACGTCCCGCGCGCCGGTTTCAAACGTGAGCGTGAACGCGTCTCCGGGCGTACCGTCTCCGTTGCCGTCGAGTGTGTAGCCAAAGGGTGACTTTGCCGTGGGGTCGAGCGTGACGGTGTAGGCCGTAAAAGGCTTGAGCGAGTCGGGCGTGAACGTCACCGTCCGGTCACCCGCGCTCCACGCGAACGTGCCTGCCACCTGGGGCGAGATGCCAAAGGCCGCCTCTACTGAGGCCCGATCCATGGGGCGCGAGAACGTGAGCGCAATGGGACTGATGACCCTGAAACCCTGCTGTGCCGCATCCGGCGTGGACGCCGCCACGAAGGGCGCAACCGTCGAGACGAGGTCTATGTCGAGAAAGGTAAAGAACGTATCGATGGGCGCGACCGTCGTGGTGAAGGGCGCGAAGTTCGCCGCGCCCACGGTCACCTGGTGCGTGCCCTGCGGCACATCTTCGAGGTAATAAAAGCCGTTGCGCAGCAGGTCGGGGTCGTTGGTAAAGCGGTTGAAAAGCGACGCGTACGTGTCCGTCGTGTACGTCTTGCCGGCGACTTCAATCGTCGCCCCGTTCACGGGCTGGCGGCTTTCCAGGTCGCGCAGGATGCCCGTCACGATGCGCGCCGTAGGCAGTGACGCCCCGCGAAAGCGCAGCATGCTCAGGTAGAGCGCTCGCGCTTCGAGCCGCTTCCAGTCCGCATTCATGTTGCGCTGGTTCTGCTCCGGGTTGGTGTGGAACCCGGCCTCGCTCAGCGTCGAAGCCATGTTGGACTCGCGGTTGACGTGCAGGTAGGGAAACTTGTTGGCGTGTTCGAAGGGAAAGCCCTGGTAGAACGTGCGGTCGGCGTAGTTGCCACGCCGCGTGGTGCGCATCGCCTCGGTGAGGTACACGTCCATCAGGTCGCCCATGCGCCGACCGCCTTGGGGCGTCTTCTCCACCGTCTGCCCGTTCTCGCGCCAGCCGCCGTACATGATGA
>CBDUBO010000199.1:0-5226 GCA_965365405.1 uncultured Rhodothermales bacterium
TGAGGGCGTAGGTGATGTTCATCGCGCCGCCCACGAACACGTCGCCGTCGCTGCCGGTCACGGCGTCGGTGTCATTGGTCTTGAACTCGGTGCTTGTCGAGTAGCACGTCTCCACCTCGGTCTGCGACGTGTTGGAGGACTCCATGCCCAGCGTGCCTTTGAGTTCGGCCCAGATGGACGTTTCGGTCGAGAAGCCCAGTCCGGCCTCGAACTTGGTGCCCAGTTTCACGGCGGCCCAGACGGACGCGCCCAGCCCTTTCAGGACGGAGAAGCCCATCGTGTTGCACGTCGAGGTCTGTTTGTTGAGAAAGCTGAAGCTCTTGTCGCCCGGCGGGTCGCGCAGGATGACGAGCGGGATTTCGGGCGTGACGGTGGCAAACGTGGCCGTGCGGGGGCGGCTGCCCTCCACGATGGCACGCCTGCGGAGCGTTTCGCGGTAGCCGTACGGCCCGGCTTCCGGCCCACCGCCCGTCGTCACCTCTACCTCAATGAGCTTCTGGTAGGGGAATTGCCCACCACCGACGATGTTGGGCGCGCCGGCTTCAAAGGTGTAGCTGGCCTCGCCGCCGGAAAGCTGAAGCGTGTCCGGCCGCGCGGCGTCGGCAATGGCATTGCGCACCACCACCTGCCCGATCTCGACGGGGCACGTCTGCGCGCCGTAGCGCTCGCTCACGCTGATGGTGAAGTCGTAGGACTGAAGCTGTTCGAGCACGGCGATGCCGCACTGTCCGGCCACTTCGGGAAAGCCGTTGAGCGTGATGGTGGGCACGCTGCGGTAGATGAAATTCGCTACCTGGCTCGAATCGCGCAGCGACACGGGGCGCGCGGCAAACTGGATAAGCGCGTTGCCGGGCACCTTCGCTTCCACCGTCACGTCGGAGAGGGCGGGGAGGGTGAGCGAATAGTTGCCCTGCGCGTCGGCCTGCACCTGCCGCGCCAGGCAACCGCCCCCGCCCGTCACGTCGAGGTTGACAGTGCCGAGGGCGATGTTGCAGTCGCCGCCGACGACCTTGCCGCTGAGGGTGTAGGTCTGCGTGTCCTCGAAGTCCACGCCGGAGACGTTGTCCGCCACGACGAACTGGCGCTGCGCCGGGCTGAAGGTGTGGCCGGCAAAGACGGGCTTGATGATGGCCGCGCCGGGGTTGAGGATGGGCACGCTGTAGGTGCCGTCCGCCTGCGCCGTGCCCGCCTTGACGCCGTTGACGTGGATTTCGACGCCGACGGTGGCGCAGGGCGTGCCCGCAAACGTCACCCGCCCGCTGACGACGAACGTGGTCGTGTCGGCGAAGTTGACGGCGGCGGCGGTGGGGGTGGTGCTGTTGAGTTCGACGTTTTCGCGCCGGGCGGGGTCGAAGCCATGCCCGGCCAGGGTGGGCGTAACGGTGTAGAGGGTGCCGCCGCCGTACGAAATCTCGCGGATGCTGTACGCGCCCTGCGCGTTCGTCCGGGCGACGAGCGCGACGGGTGCGCCCTGGTTCGCCCAGTCCACGCTGTTTTCGAGCAGGCCGTGGCTGCCGCCACTCGTGTAATCGAGCGCGATGTCGCCCGCGCCGGCGTCCATGCGCCAGTAAGCCTTCAGGCCCGCCTCGTCTCCCGCCAGGCGGCCCTCCTTATCCGCGGTGATCTCGGCGGCGGTGCGGGCGCTGTTCCACAGGCGCACCTCGTCCAGTTCGCCCTTGAAGTGGTGCTGCGCGGCCAGCCCCGTGCCCGCGCCGATGAGTTTGTCGGCGGCGTTGTCGGTGAAGGCATGGGCAGACGTCTTTTCGGCCACGAGCAGGCCGTTGTGGTAGAGCCGGTGCACGTTGCCGCTGCGCGTGTAGGCGACGTGCGCCCACTGGCCGGCCTGGAGCGTGTTGTCGGGCGACTCGATTACCCACGTGTTGATGCCGGACACGGCGATGCGGCCCGCGCCGCCGCTGCCCGTGCCCACTTCGAGCTGCCACGAGCCCGGCGCATTGTCCAGGCGCGTCGAGTACACGGCGGCGCGGCCCGTCACGGCGTCGGGCTTGATCCACGCCTCGACGGTGAGCTGCTCGCCCACGTCGAGCGCGGCGCGGTGCGGCACGCGCACGTACGCTGTGGAGGCTGTGTAGCGCAGGGCGCTGTTGCGGTAGGGCGCCGCCGTGACGGTCACGCCCGGCACGCCCGTGTTGCCCGCCTTCACGTCCCCGCTGATGCGCCCGTTGGCGCGCGTGCGGCCCACGTCGGCCACGCGCGGGCTTTCGCCCAGGCCGGAAAAGGACGCGATCTCGTAGCTGAAGGCCATGTCCGGCCCCTGCGTGTCGGTGTCGGTGGTGACGTTGGCACCGTACGTCCGGAAGAGGTTGCCGTCGCGGTAGAGGCGGTAACCGTCCTCGCCCACCACGTTCGACCACGCGAGGGTGACGTTCTGGGTCGTGTTGTCGCTCGCGTTCAGAAACGCGACGGGCGCGGGGATGAGCACGTAGGCGTAGGCCCCACCGGCGTTGGCCCCCCGGCTGTCGTCGCCGGGCGCGCCCGCCACGAGGCGGTTGCTGTGCAAGGCGAGAGCCGCGCCCAGGTACGTGGTGGAGCCGCTGCCCCTGATCTTGGCCGCATCCACGCTTTCCCACGCGCCGTTGGTGTAGCGGTACAGGTAAACGGCTCCTGCGTCGCTGGACTCCGCGAGGGGCGCGCCGACGGCGGCAAGCTCGCCCTCGATGGCTACGGCCCCGCCGAACCGGTCGCCGGACGCGCCATCGAAGGCCGTCAGGCGCTGGCCGGAAGCGGGCCAGCTACCATTCCACTCGTACACGAAGGCCGCGCCGCGCTGCGAATCGCTCCGGGGCGCGCCCACGATGCCGTGCCCGCCGCTGATGGCGACCGAGGTGCCCAGCTCCGTACCCGCTGCCGACCACTTGCGGTCCTGCGCCCACGCGCCGTTGCGGAGCGTGAAGCCATAGGCGGCGCCGGGCGCGCCCACGAGCAGACGCTCGCCTTCAAGGGCGACCGAGCGGCCGAATTCGCTGCCCGACGTGGTGCTCCAGTCGGCCGCGTTGATCTTCTGCTTCTGGCTCCACGTGTCGGTGGCCGGGTCGCGCTCGAAGATGTACACCGAGCCGGTCTGTACAAAGCGGTCGTTGGGCGCGCCGCCGCGGTAAGCGCCCACCGCGAGGCGGTCGCCGTCGAGCGAGAGGGCGCTCCCAAATTCAGCATCCTGACGGGCGTCGCTGGCCTGGATTTCCTGCACGAACGTCCACGTGTTGCCTGTGCGCCTGTACAGGTACACCTCGCCCGCGTATTGCCGCTGCCCGATGGAGGAGCCCACGGCCAGCCACGCGCTGCTGATGGCCACGGCGCGCCCGAAGTTGTCGGAGGCACCGCGCGGGTTGGTCAGCCGCTGCTGCTCCTCCCAGGTCGTGCCGTTCCACTTGTACACGTAGGCCGTAGTGGCCCCCGTGTTGCTCAGTGCCGAGCCGAGCGGCAGCGCGTGGTTGCCGGTGCCCATAGCGGCGTAGTCCCCGTGGACATCCACGGAAGCGCCCATTAGGTAGTTGTTGCCGAGGTTGAGCGGCAGCAGGCTCGTGCGCGTCTGGGCGGTGGCGAGGCCGGGCAGCAGCCACAGGCCGAGCAGGAGGATGGAAACGGTGCGCATGGTGGGTGGGGTTGGATAGGAGAGAAAAAGTCAGGAGGCCGTGCCGAGCAGGCGTTGCAGGGCCTGGAGCAGCTGGGTGCGGGTAAAGGGCTTGGGCAGGTAGGCATCGGCCCCGGCCACCGCGCCGCGCTCGCCGCTGATGGCGAGGATGGGCGTGGCACGCAGGCGGGCGTCGGCGCGGAGGGCGCGGCACAGCGCCTCGCCGCCCGCGAGGGGCATCACGGCGTCGGTGATGACGAGGGCGGGGCGGAGGCGCGCGGCTTTACCGAAAGCGTCGGCTCCGTTGCCCGCCTCGGTGATCCGGTAGAAGGGTTCGAGAGCGGCCCGCACGTAGGCGCGCAGGTCGGCATCGTCGTCCACGACGAGCACGTGCAGGCCTCTGCCCTCGGCGGCGGGACGCGGCGCGGACGGACCGGGCAGAGCGGGCAGCGCGCGTTCAAGCAGTGCGATCTCCAGGTCGGTGCGCGTCGCGGGGAGGCCGGAATCGGGTGGGCGGAGTGGCATCAGGCAGAGCGGGATGGGGGCCACCGCAGCGGGCGGCGACAGGGCAAAAGCTGCGCATTCGGCGCGCCCGCACCCTATCAGAAATCCCGCAATCCCTGTCGGAAAAACCGCAAAATGGCTCTGAAACGGGGTTTGGTGCCGTTTCTGCCGCGCCCGATCTACTCGGCTGCGCTGGCTGCCTGCACCGTGCTGCCGTACGCCGAGGGCGTGACGCCGTACTGCTCGCGGAAGCTCTGCGCGAAGTAGGCGTGCGAGTTGAAGCCGACGGCGTACGCCACCTCCGACACGGTGCCCGCCCGCTGTGCCAGCAGGCTCGCCGCCCGCGCCAGCCGCATCGTCTTGACGAGTTGTACGGGCGTCAGGCCCGTGAGCGCCTTGACGCGGCGCTGAAGCTGCGACACGCTCAGGGCCGCAGCATCGGCCAGCGCTTCTACCGCAAAGTCGGGGTCGGGGAGGTGACGCTCGATGGTGGCCCGCACCTCGTCCAGCAGCGCGGCGTCGGCTGCCGAAAGCGCGGGCGGCGCGGGGTCGGAAAGCGGAGCGTCGGGGAGGGGCGATGCTTCCGCGCTCCGATACTTGTCGCGCAGCCGCTGGCGCAGCGCGATGAGGTTGCGCACGCGCGCGAGCAGTTCGCGGGCGTTGAAGGGCTTGGTGAGGTAATCGTCGGCGGCGGCGTCGAGCCCTTCGATCTTGCTGTCGGCGGAGGCTTTGGCCGTGAGCAGGATCACCGGCACATGGTCGAGCACCGGGTCGGCTTTGAGGGCCCGGCACAGGCTGTAGCCGTCGCGGCGCGGCATCATCACGTCGCTCACGATGAGGTCGGGCAGGAGGGCGCGGGCCTGCGCGTAGCCTTCCTCGCCGTCGGCGGCCTCGGCCACGTGGTACCGGCTTTCGAGGTGCTGGCGCACGTAGGCGCGCACGTCGGCGTTGTCGTCCACGACGAGCACGGTGGGGTGGTCGTCGCGGTGGGGTATGGCCACGGGATGGGGCCGGGCGGCCTCCAAGGGCAGGGCGAAGGCAGGATCGGTTTCTCCTTTGGGCGGCAGCGCCGGTTGCGGCAGAGCAGAGGCGGCCGGTTCGCCGTCGCCGGAGGCGGCGGGCAGCACGAG
>CBDUBO010000200.1:0-5224 GCA_965365405.1 uncultured Rhodothermales bacterium
AGGGGGTGGTGGCCGCAAGGCCGTGCTGGTTCGAGTCCAGTCCCGGGCACCCCGATGAAGCCCCTGAGCGCCAAAGATGCTCAGGGGCTTCTGGTTTTAGGGTGGGGATCCAAGTGTTGGGTCGACACGAGAGCTGTGAACCACCGCCCCACGGCGGCCTGAGCGTCCTGCTGGTGCCACCTCTGGGCACCCCCAGTGACGGCAGGAAGAACCATTGGCCGCCGCTGCCGGCACGTCCGGGCGTTGCGCGGAGGTAAAAACGAAGTTGCCTTGCCAGGACCCCGGGAGCACCGTACTATTTGCAGCCGAAGCAGCGTCTTGGCAATTCCTTCACGCGTGGCACGGGCGTCACAGTGGTGACAGTGCATAACTCCAACCGCACGCGGCCTGCTGGGCACCGTCGTTTCTGCGCGCTTCGTGTCTGGATCTCATCCCTCACAGGAGGTTAACATGCGAGTGTCTGGTACCGGATTTACGTCCTCCCTTGTCGTCGGGCTTTGCGCCCTGCTCCTCGTGCCGAACGCGGCGGCCGCAGTAGCACCCGACAGGCCTGAGGGCACGCACCTCGTGACAGGAACGATCACCGGAATCGTCACCGATGCCGATACGGGCGATCCCCTGCCCGGCGTCAACGTGGTCGTGGTGGCCTACAGCATTGGGGCAGCTACCGATGCGTCGGGTCGGTACACCATCCCCAACGTTCCCGATGGCGAGCAGGTGGTCGAAGCGCGTTTTCTCGGCTTCCGGACGCAGCAGCAGACCGTTGTGGTGGTGGATGGGCAGACGCTGACGGTGAACTTCGCGCTGCGCCAGGACGACGTGCTGCTCGACGAGGTGGTCGTCACCGGAACCGCAGGCGACACGCGCCGCCGCGCCATCGGCAACGCCGTCTCGCGCGTGGAAGCTGCCGACCTCATGGAGCGTACCTCGCGCACGGGCGTCGTCGAGTTGCTTCAGAGCCAGACGCCCGGCCTGACCCTCATCCCCGGATCAGGGACGGCGGGCACCTCGGCCAACATCCGCCTGCGAGGAGCCGGCTCGCTCACGGGCCGGACGCAGCCCGTCGTGTACATCGACGGTGTCCGCATCAGCTCGGGCTCGCTGGGCAACTTCGACGTGTTCGGCCAGGGCACGTCCGCGCTCGACCTGCTCAACCCGGACGACATTCAGTCCATCGAGGTGATCAAGGGGCCCGCCGCCTCGACGTTGTACGGCGCGGAGGCCGCGTCGGGCGTGATCCAGGTGATTACGAAGAAGGGCACGATGGGCGCGCGCAGCCTGCGGTGGAACCTCCGCTCCGAGGTCGGGCAGACAAGCTGGCCCGAAGAGTGGCGGCCCACCAACTACACCGTCTGTACCGCCGCTCGGATTGCCGATAGCGCCGGGTGGCCCGGTTGCCAGGGAGTGGCCCCCGACGCCATCATCAGCCTGGTGCCGCTCTCGGACGACCCCCTCGCGCTGCGGACGGGCCTGCTGCAGAAGCAGTCGCTTTCCGTTCAGGGCGGCGGCCAGCAGTACGCGTTCTACCTCTCTGGCTCGTACGACACCGAAGAGGGCGTGTACCGCAACAACTACTCGAACGGGGGCGGGCTGCGGGCCAACTTCCAGATCTTCCCGCTCGAAAACCTCGACTTCGCCGCAACCGTCAGCTACGACCGCAGCCACATCCGGCTACCGCTGGGCGACAACACGGCCGATGGCCTCATCATCAGCTCGTGGCTGGCCTCACCCGGACGCAACTACAACTATCCCGGCCAGCAGAACTACTTCACGATCTCTCCCAAAAACTTCAATACGTACGACAACCAGACCCGGACCGACCGGGTAATTCTGGGGGGGACGGTCAACTACCGGCCCTTCAGTTGGCTCGAAAACCGGCTGCGAGTCGGCTACGACATGTCGAACGGGCAGGCCGAGGTGTACTTCCCGCCCGAAAACCCGTTTGCGAGCCGCACGAGCTTCGGGCTGATCAACCAGAAGGGCCTGATTGCGCGCGGCACGCCGAGCAGCCGCAACATGACCATTGATTACAACGGCACGATTTCGCAGCAGCTTCGGCCCAATCTGGTTTCCAACACGTCGATCGGAGCCCAGTACATCACCTCCAGCACCGAGCGCGCCATCGCCTTTGGGCAGGACCTCGGCTCGGCCGCGGTCCGCTCGCTCAGCGCCGCCGCCGTCACGTCGAGCAGCGAATCGTTTGTCGAGCAGAAGTCGCTGGGCTTCTACCTGCAGGAGCAGGTGGGCTACCGCGACCGGCTGTTCGTGACGGCGGCCGTGCGCATGGACAACAACTCGGCCTTCGGCTCTGAAATCCAGAGCGTCTTCTATCCGAAGCTGTCCGCGTCGTACGTCATTTCCGAGGAGCCGTTCTTCAACGTGCCGGCCTTCGACAACCTGCGCCTGCGCGCCGCGTGGGGGCAGGCGGGCAACTCGCCTGGCCCCTTCGATGCCATCCAGACCTACGGCACCGTGGCGACGACGCTGCGCGACGGCACGTCCGTGTCGGCGCTCCAGTACGTGTCCTTCGGCAACCCCGACCTGAAGCCGGAGCGCGGTACCGAGGTCGAATTCGGCCTCGACGCGGCCTTTCTGCGTAACCGCATCGAGTTCGAGGGCACCTACTACAACACCCGCACCACCGACGCGCTCATCAGCGTGCCCCTCGCGCCGTCGTCCGGCTTTTCGGGCTTCCAGCTCCAGAACCTGGGCACGATCTCGAACCAGGGCTTCGAACTGCTCCTGCGGGCCACCCCCGTAGAAGTCTCAAACTTCCGCCTCGAGAGCACGCTTACGCTGACGACCAACAAGAACGAACTCGTCTCCTTCGGCGACGACCGCGACCCGGTGATCTTCGGCGTTTATGCGCCCGTGCATCGGTTCCAGGAAGGGTATCCGCTGGCGGGCTTCTGGTCGAGAAGCGTACAGCGCGACGCGCAGGGCAACGTGGTCAAAAACGCGGCAGGCCAGCCGGTGCTGGAGCCTGACTCCCGCTACAAAGGGCCGTCCGTGCCCACCCGCGAAGTCGGCTTCTCCACGTCGCTGACGTTCTTCAAGTACGCCGAGGTTTTCGCCCTGCTCGATTACAAGGGGGGCCACTACCAGTTCAACGTCAAAGACTGGCGGCGCGACCGGTCGGGGCTCTCGTGGGAGACGGTGAACCCGGAGGCTGACCCAGACGAGGTGCTCGTGCGCCGCTTCGCGTCGCAGACGGACGTGCACATCCAGAAGGCGGACTTTCTCAAGCTGCGTGACCTCTCGCTGCGCCTCTCGGCTCCGGCACGGTGGATCCGGCCCGCCGGCCTGACCCGCGCTGCGCTCACGCTGGCAGGCCACAACCTCGCCATCTGGACGCGCTACGGAGGGGCTGACCCCGAGGTCAACTTCCACGGCGACAGCACCTTCGACCGCAACGACTCGTGGACGCTGCCCATGACGCGGCGCTACAGTGCCGCCGTCAGCCTGCAGTTCTGACGCGCCCGCGCGTGAGGCCGATCCATCTCCCGAACCCTTTCAGCACGATGCATAGCTCCCGCATAGCCTTCGCGCTCGTCCTGTCCGCCCTGCTTTTCGCGGCGTGCGACGGACTGCTCTCCGTCGATGACCCCGGCGCGATCCAGGTCGAAGACCTGTCCAACCCGGCGCTCGAAACCCTCGTGATGCACGGGGTGCTGAGCGATTTCCAGTTCGCCTTCGACTACATGCTACTCAGCACGGGCATCTTCAGCGACGAACTCTACACCGACCACACCAACATTGACCACCGGCAGTTTGCCCTGCTGAATTTCGACAACACCAACGCCATCAACAGCGCCACCTACACGAACCTCCAGAAGGCGCGTGTTTCTGCCGAGGATGCCGTCAGGCGGCTGGAGACGTTTCATGGCGCCGCGGCCGCCACCCGGCTCAACACGGCCATCGCGCACACCTACGCGGGTTATGCCTACGTTCTGCTGGGCGAGCACTTCTGCGAGGCACCGATAGACGTGGGGCGCGCGTACTCGTCGGAGGAGCTGCTTCAGGAGGGCGTCAAGCACTTTGAGCAGGCCATCACGATTGCTGGCGCCTCGTCGGGCACCGGCGTCAACGGCATGGACGCCGCGCGGGTGCGCAACCTGGCGAACTTGGGAGCCGCCCGCGCTTCGCTCCAGAGGGGCCAGATGCAGGATGCGATCCGCTTCGCGCAGCAGGTCTCGGCCGGCTTCGAGGAGTTCGTGTACCGCTCGAACAACTCGTCGCGCGAGCAGAACATCATCGGCGTGCAGTGGTCCACGACGGGGCAGTGGCTGAGTGTGGACCCGGCGTTTCAGTTTCTGAACGACCCGCGCGTGCGGCACACGCTTCAGGCGCGCGCGGGCCTCAACGCCCGCCCCATCTATGTGCCCTACCGCCCGCTGATGTACGAAGGGTACGATCCGTCCAACGCGACCCAGATCGTGGACCTCTCGACCGACGTGCGGTTTGCGTCGGCGCTCGAAGCCCGCTACATCATCGCCGAAGCCAGCGGCCCCACGGCGGCAACGCTGCTGTTCGTCAACGAGCGGCGCGCGGTGGGCGGGCAGGCCGCGCTGTCCGTGAGCGGCGACGCGATCATGGCAGCGCTGCGCGAACAGCGTGCCCGCGACTTCTTCATGGCCGTGCAGCGGCACGGCGACCTCCGGCGCTACATGGCCCTCTATGGCATCGACCTCTTCCCGAAGGGCAAGTATCCCGTCACGGACGAGCTCTACGGCAATGCCCGGTGCTTCATCATCCCGCTGAGCGAAAGCGGAGCCAACCCCAACCTCTGAACACCCTGTTGCGATGCGCTATGCCCTGTACCTGATGGTGGCGGTGTGTGCGGCCAGTTGCGGCCCCGAAGCCGCCGACCCGCCTCCGCCGCTCGCAGTGGTCACCGGTGCCGAACGCCTCGTGGCGGACGACTTCGGGATGCTCGCGGGCAAGAACGTGGGGGTTATCACCAACCACACCGCCCTCGTGGACGGTCGCCACCTCGTCGATCTGATGCACGAGAGTGATAAGGTGAACGTGGTGGCGCTTTTCGGGCCGGAGCACGGCATCCGGGGCGATGATGTGGGTGAGATCGCGGACGGCGTGGACGCGCGCACCGGGCTGCCGGCTTACTCGCTCTACGGCGACATCCGCGAGCCCACGCCCGCCATGCTCGAAGGCATCGACGTGCTCGTGTTCGACATCCAGGACATCGGGCCGCGCTTCTACACCT
>CBDUBO010000201.1:0-5218 GCA_965365405.1 uncultured Rhodothermales bacterium
CAGCCACACCGACCTGAGCGAACTCAACCCGGATTTTGTGGCCCTCGCCGGGGCCTACCGCGTGCCCGCCCGCCGCGCCCACACGCCCGAGGAAGCGCAAGAGGCCATCGAATGGGCCTTTGCCGTAGAGGGGCCGAGCCTGGTCGAGTTCGTCGTGCCCACCGAGGAGATGGTCTTCCCGATGGTGCCCGCCGGAGCCGCCACGGGCGACATGATCGTGCGCCGCTACCGCTTCGATTGACCTTGTCGCCCGGTAAGGGCGTGCCGCGGCACGCCCTTGCAATCACCGAACATCCCCAACTGAAATGTCCACCACCCTCACGCCCCAGCAGGTTTTCCGCAAGCGCGCCGCCGGCGAGCCCGTAGAGCCGGGCAGTGCGCCGCAGTCGCACCGCTGCATTCTCGCCGTCCGCATCGAAAACCACATCGGCGCGCTCAACCGCGTGGCCAACCTGTTCTCGGCGCGCGGCTTCAACCTCGACGCCGTGACCGTCAGCCCGACCGACGACCCGTCGGTTTCGCGCATGACTATCACCACGAGCGGCACGACGCGCCAGATGGAGCAAACGCTTGCGCAGCTTGCAGCCCTGGTGGACGTGCTGGAGGTGGAAGACCTGACGGATGCCGAGCACGTCGAGCGCGAGCTGTGCCTGGTGCGCGTGGCCTACGCATCCGACACGCGGGCCGAGCTGATGGATCTCATTGGCATCTACCGGGGCACCGTCGTGGACGTGACGCCGCAGTCCATGATGATCGAACTGGCCGGGCCGAGCACCAAGATCAACTCGTTCGTGGCCCAGATGGCGCGCTTCGGCATCACCGACCTGGCGCGGTCGGGCCGGGTGGCCATGCGACGGGCGCTCATCTACGGCGCGTGAGGCCCCACCGCCACCAGCCATTTTCGTGCGGGGCAACCGCAGGGCGCAATGAATTGCGCCCCTACGGCCCTCCTTCATTCGACACTCGTCACTCCTTCTACTTCCATGCAAGTCCACTACACCGCTAATCCGGCCCTCATCCGCCAGAAGAAAGTTGCCGTGATCGGCTACGGCTCGCAGGGCCACGCCCACGCCCTCAACCTCCAAGACAGCGGGGTGGAGGTGTGCGTGGGGCTGCGCGAAGGATCGGCCAACGCCGCCGAAGCGCGGGCACAGGGGCTCGCGGTCAAATCCGTCGCGGACGCTGCCGCGTGGGGAGACGTGATCATGATCCTCATTCCCGACCAGCACCAGGGGCGGGTGTACAAGGCCGAGATCGCGCCGCACGTGGGGCCTGGCAAGGCCCTCGCCTTCGGGCACGGGTTCAACATCCTTTACGGCACCATCGCGCCGCCCGAGGGCGTGGACGTGTTCATGGTCGCGCCCAAATCGCCTGGCCACATGGTGCGGCGCACCTACCAGGAAGGGCGCGGCGTGCCGTGCCTGGTCGCTGTGGCGCAGGACGCGTCCGGACAGGCGCTCGATCTGGCCCTTTCATACGCCGACGCCATCGGCGGCACGCGCGCGGGCGTGATCGAGACGACGTTCAAGGACGAAACCGAAACCGACCTCTTCGGCGAGCAGGCGGTGCTGTGCGGCGGGGCCGAGGCGCTCGTGCGCGCAGGCTTCGAGACGCTCACCGAAGCGGGCTACCCCGAAGAACTGGCCTACTTCGAGTGCCTGCACGAACTCAAGCTCATCGTGGATTTGATGTACGAAGGCGGGCTGGCGCGCATGAACTACTCGATCTCCGACACCGCCGAGTACGGCAACCTCACGCGCGGCCCGCGCCTCATTACAAGCAGCGTGAAGGCGCGCATGAAGGAGATTCTCGCCGAGGTGCAGAGCGGCCAGTTTGCCCGCGAGTGGATCGCCGAGTGCGAGGGCGGCGGCGCGCACTTCGAAAAGCTGCGCCAGGCCTCGCGCGAGCATCCCATCGAGACGACGGGCGCAAAGCTACGCGGCATGATGAGCTGGCTGGGTGAAAAGCAGGACGTGGCACGTGGGGGAGACGGCGAGGCGGCAGCCGCCCGTGAGGGTGTGGAGGTAGCGCGTGCCTGAAACGGTTCTGAACATCGCCTGGCTGCCCGGCGACGGCATCGGCCGTGAGGTGACGGGGGCGGCGCTGGGCGTGCTGAACGTCGTGGCGGAGGCCACCGGCCTGGACGTGCAGTGGCACGAGCATCCGGTGGGCGGCGCGGGCTACGACGCCTGCGGCCAGCCGCTGCCCGATAGCACGCTCAGCGCCTGCCACGCCGCCGATGCCGTGCTGCTGGGCGCGGTGGGTGGCCCCGCGTGGGACGGCGTGGCGAACGAAAAGCGTCCCGAAGCGGGCCTGCTGGCGCTGCGGAGGGCGCTGGGTGCGTTCGCCAACCTGCGGCCGGTGGCAGTGCCGGCCCCCCTCGTCGAGGCCTCCCCACTGCGGCCGGAGCGCGTAGCCGGGACGGATCTGCTCATCGTGCGCGAACTGACGGGCGGGCTCTACTTCGGCGAGCCGCGCCTGCTCGCGGGCACCGCGCCCGAGCGCGTGGGGCGCAACACGATGGTGTACAGCGAGCACGAAATCGCCCGCGTGGCGCACGTGGCCTTCCAGTGGGCCGAAAAACGGAAGGGGCGCGTGACAAGCGTGGACAAGGCCAACGTGCTCGAAGTGTCGCGCCTGTGGCGGGCGGTCGTGTCCGAGATCCACGCGGCCCACTACCCGCACGTCGCGCTCGACCACCTCTACGTGGACAACGCGGCCATGCAGCTCGTGCTCAGGCCGCAGGCGTTCGACGTAGTGCTCACCGAAAACCTGTTCGGTGACATTCTCTCCGACCTCGCGGCGACGCTGCCGGGCTCGCTGGGCGTGCTGCCTTCGGCCAGCATCGGCGGGGCGGTGGGCCTGTTCGAGCCCGTCCACGGCAGCGCGCCCGACCTCGCTGGGCGCGACATCGCCAACCCCACGGCGGCCATCCTGAGCGTGGCGCTTCTGCTGGATCACACCGGCCACGCCGCCGAAGCCGAGGCCCTCCGGCGCGGGGTGGACGCCGCTTTTGCTGCTGGTCTGCGCACCCGCGACCTGGGCGGCACCGCCGGCACCAGCGCTTTTGCCGACGCCGTGGCCGAGCGCGCCCTCGACCTGATCCCAGCCCCGTAGGGACGTGCCGCGGCACGTCCCTAAGGCCACCTGTTCACGCTGCCTTCTCCAACCCTTATCTCCTCAACCCATGCCCGACGCCATTCTCCTTTTCGACACCACGCTTCGCGACGGCGAGCAGGCACCCGGCGCGGCCATGACGCTGGGCGAGAAAGTCCGCATTGCCGGCGAACTCGATGCGCTCGGTGTGGACGTGATCGAAGCGGGCTTTCCCGTGTCGTCGCCCCAGCAGTTCGAGGCCGTGGCCGCCGTGGCCGAGGCCGTCAGGCGGCCCGTCGTGGCCGGGCTGGCCCGCGCCGTCGAGGGCGACCTGACGGCGGCGATGGAGGCGCTGCGCGGCGCGGCACGCCCCCGCATCCACACCTTTATCGCCACGAGCGACATCCACATCGAGGCCAAGTTCGGGGATGCGCGCTTTGGCAGAACGCTGGCCGAAAAGCGCCGGACCATTCTCCGCATGACCGCCGAGGCCGTCGCCTACGCCCGCACGTTTACCGCCGACGTGGAGTTCAGCGCCGAGGACGCCGGGCGCACCGACCACGGCTTTCTGTGCGACGTGCTCCGCGCTGCCGCCGAGGCGGGCGCAACGACGCTCAACATTCCCGACACGACGGGCTACTGCCTGCCGCACGAATACGCCGCCCTTTTCACCACCGCCTGCGCCTGCCTCGCAGACTTTCCCGATCTCGTCTTTTCCGCCCACTGCCACGACGACCTGGGCCTGGCCACGGCCAACTCGCTCGCGGCCATCGGAGCGGGCGCTCGGCAGATCGAGTGCACCATCAACGGCATCGGCGAACGGGCGGGCAACGCGGCGCTCGAAGAAATCGTGATGGCCGTCGAGACGCGCGGCGCGGCCCTGGGCGTCTGCACGAACGCTGTTACCACGCGGCTGACGCCCCTCAGCCGCATCGTGATGCAGGCCACGGGCTTCCCCGTCCAGCCCAACAAGGCCATCGTCGGGCGGAACGCGTTTGCACACGAGGCCGGTATTCACCAGCACGGCGTCTTGAAAAACCGCCAGACGTACGAAATTATGAGTGCCGAAAGCGTCGGGCAGGACGCTGAGGGCATCCGCCTGGGCCGCCATTCGGGCCGCAGCGGTCTTTTTGCGCGCTACAAACGCCTCGGCATCGACGCCACCATCCACGACCCTGACGGCCTTTACAGGCGCTTTCTCGAACTGGCCGATGCCAAAAAGGAAATCTTCGACCACGACCTCCGCAATCTCCTTCACGCAGAAGAACCCATGACCAAACCCAACTACCAGCTTCAGTCCCTGCGCATCTCCGTCGCCACCGACGCCGAGCCTCAGGCCGAAGTCACCATCTACGAGCGCAACACCGAGGCCACGCGCACCGAACGCGCCACCGGCGACGGCCCGATTGACGCGCTCTACGCCGCCATTGATGCCGCCACTGGCCAGCCCCACGAACTCGTTTCCTACAGCATCCGCTCCGTTTCCGAGGGCTCGGATTCGGTGGGCGAGGTGACCGTCCTCATCGGCTTCGCGGGCGCGTACTTCCGGGGCCTGGCCCGCCACACGGACGTGCTCCAGGCCAGCGCCTACGCCTACGTCGAAGCCCTCAACCAGCTCGAAGCCCACCGCGCCGAGCGCGAAAGCGTCAAGTTCGTGGGCGAGGGCATCATGGGCTCCTTCGGAGGGGGCTAATTGGCAATAGTCAACGGGCAATGGGCAATGAGGAGAAGGTTTTCCGTGTCTCCCTTGCCGAATTGCCCCATTGCCGAATTGCCCCATTGCCTATTCCAACATGACCCTTACCGAAAAAATCCTGGCCGGTCACGCCGGGCGAAACCGCGTCGAGCCGGGCGAAACCGTCTGGGTAGACGTGGACGTGCTGATGACGCACGACGTGTGCGGCCCGCCGACGTACGAGATCTTCAAGCGCGAATTCGGCGCCGACGCGAAGGTGTGGGACCGGGAGAAAGTCGTCGTCATCCCCGACCACTACATCTTTACCCAGGACACCCACGCGAACCGCAACGTGGTGCTGCTGCGGCAGATGGCGGCGGAGCAAAACCTGCCGCACTTCTACGACGTGGGTACGGCGCGCTACAAGGGCGTCTGCCACATGGCGCT
>CBDUBO010000202.1:0-5218 GCA_965365405.1 uncultured Rhodothermales bacterium
GCCCCAGTCTACCGCCGCAGCGAGTGAGTCCACGGCCCGGCCTGCCACGCGCGAGTCGGTGAGCGCGACGGTGCCCGTGCCGGTGAGCGTCTGCAAGGACGCGCCGCGCAGGCGAAGCCGCGTCTGGCCGGTCAATTCGGTGTCTCCAAGCCGCTCATCCAGGCGACCGGCGGCCAGGCGCGTCGTGGACAGTTGCCCCGCGACCTGCCAAGCCTCCGTGTGGCGTGCCTCGACGGTGCCAGCGGCGGCGCCCACTGCTCCTGCATAGTGCAGCCGGGCGTCCAAGCGGGTGCCCGCTCGCCAGTCGGCGCTACCCGCAAGTTCGAGGCGGGCCCCATCAGCGAGGATGCGGACCGCTTCGGGTGCCTCTGGCCATACCTGCTCCACGTCACGCTGCTGCAAGCGTGCTTCCGCTGTGGCGTCCTGCAGCCAAGCGCCTGTGTCGCTCCAGGCCAGCACCCCTGCCGTCTCAATTCGGCTCGCGCCGTGGTTGATCCGTGCCGCGGCCACGTCCAGCAGTCCGTGCCGCAGCTGTCCGGTGGCCTGTACCTGCACCCTGCTACGCAGCGGCAAAGCCGGGGCAAGGCGGCGCAGTTCCGTCAGGTCGAGCGTGGCTTCGATGGCAAACGGACGGATGTTGCGGTCGGCCAGGGCCAGGGTGCCGCTGAGGCGTGTATGGCCCAGTTGGACGGCGAAGGGGTCGAGGTGCTGCTCGGTGGCGTCGCCCTTCCACGCGCCCGACAGGGCCAGGGGCAGGTTGTAATCGGGCAGGCGGGCCGTCAGACGTTCGACGGCGACTTCGCGCGTGTTGCCACGCAGGTGGAGGCGCATCAAGGCGTCGAGCGAATCCACTCGGAGGTCGCGGTAATCGGGCATCCAGCCCGCCGTGACGGCGCGCGGCGGCGGTGCTTCGTCGGAAAGGTGGAGGGTGCCGTCCACCAGGCGGATGACGGGCGTCGAAAACGACCAGGGGGCATCGTCTGGCGCGGCGTCGGTGCGGGGGCGCAGCAGCCGGGTCACATTCCACCCCTCGGCGTCGTGGTGGAAGTAGAGACGGGGGCGGATAACGGTGGCGCTGCGGAGCGTGAACGAGCGCGTCAGCAACCCGCGCAGCGTAGGGCGTAGCACCAGGCTGTCGGCGTCGAGCAGGAGGGTGCCGTCGGGGCCATGCACGGTTACGCTGCCGGCGTAGAGGACGCCCACGAGGTTGCCCGTCAGCCTTCCAATGTGCAGGCTACCGTTGAACTGGCGCGAAAAGGCGGCTTCGAGACCGCGCCGCGCGCCGTCGCGCCCGACCTCGGTACTGGTCAGCACGATAAAGGCAGCCGCGAGCACGACCGCCAGCGCGGTCACGGCGCGAAGTGCCCAACGGGGCAGGTGAAGCAGGCGGCGCAACGGTTCGGGGGAAACAACCGCTCAGGAATGCGGCAGCGGCGCAGAGGTGCCGAAAGGCCGCTCAGAGGTCAGCGCCCAGTGAGGGCAGGGCAGCGCGCTCGTTGTGTGCGGAGCGGTGACGTACTCCTGCGGATGCTGGCTTCCTCGGTTCACAACCTCGACACTCTCCAACGCCTACCCCGCCACGCGGCGGCCCAAACCGGCACGGAAGGCGTCGGCCACCTTTTCTGGCGCGATGTCTCCCCGCACGTAGGCCTCGCCCACGTTGCGCAAAAGCACGAAGCGCACGTCTCCGTCCTGTTTTTTCTTGTCGTGGCGGAGCGCGTCGAGCAGGTCGGCCATGCGCATGGGCAGGCCGCCGTCGGGCACGGGCAGGCGATCCAGGAGGGCGAGCAGCCGGGCGGCGGGCAGGTCGGGGTGCAGGTGGTGCGACAGGTGGACGGCGGCTTTCATGCCCAGCGCCACGGCCTCCCCGTGCGTGTAGGTGCCATATCCTGCCGTTCGCTCGATGGCGTGGCCAAAGGTGTGCCCGAAGTTGAGCAGCATCCGGCTGCCCCGTTCGTGCTCGTCCTCGCTCACCACGCCGATCTTGATGGAGGCTGCCTGCTGGATCATCGAGGCCACCAGGGCGGGCTCGCGCCGCACGATGCGATCCCAGTGGTCTTCCAGCCATGCAAAAAATGCCGCGTCGAGAATGCAGGCGTGCTTGACGACCTCGGCCAGCCCGCCCGTCCACTCGCGGTCGGGGAGGGTCGTCAGAAACGTGGGGTCTACGTAGACGAGCCGGGGCGGGTAGAACGCGCCGATGAGATTTTTGCCCAGCCGGTGGTTGATCCCCGTCTTGCCGCCGATGGCGCTGTCCACCTGCGCCACGAGGGTGGTGGGAATGTGCGCCAGGGGCAGGCCGCGTAGCAACGTGGCGGCAGCAAACCCCGCCAGGTCGCCGATGACGCCGCCGCCGAGGGCAAAGATGGCCGTCTGGCGATCCACGCCCCAGCGCAGCAGGCTCTCGTAAAGCGCGTCGAGTTGTTTGGCGGATTTGCTGCTCTCGCCGGCGGGGATGGCCTCGACGTGCACCTGGTAGCCCGCCCACGCCAGCAAGGCTTCGAGGTGGTCGCCATGCTCGTCGGCCACGTGCAGGTCGGTGACGAGGACGGCCCTGCCGGGGCGAAAGCCCGCTTCTGCCAGCGACCCCGACAGAAAGTCGAGCGAGCCAAACACGACGGGATAGGTCGAGCCGTCGCGCTGCGTTACGGTCAGGGTTTCACGTATCATGGGCAGAAGTCCAGCAGGAGTTTCCTCCGATCTGATGGAAGATACGCGATCCGTTCCAGCCCATATGCAGGCCATCGTCGTGGAAGGGACAGGTGCAGACAGTACGCTGCGGCTGGCTACTGTGCCCATGCCTCGGCCCGCGCCGGGTGAACTGCTGGTGCGGGTGCACGCCACCGCCCTCAACCGCGCCGACCTGCTCCAACGGGCCGGCAGGTACCCACCGCCGCCCGGTGCCTCGCCGCTGCTGGGCCTCGAAGTGTCGGGCGAAATCGTGGACGCGGCGGACGACGTGGCGGGGTGGCGGCCCGGCAGCCGCGTGTGCGCCCTGCTACCGGGTGGCGGCTACGCGCAGTACGTGGCCGTGCCCGCGCCGCTGGCCCTCGCCCTTCCGCCCGAACTCGGTTTCGAGGAGGCGGCGGCTATTCCCGAAGCCTTCCTGACAGCGTTCCAGGCCCTCCACCTGCTCGCGCGCGTCCAGCCCGGCGAGCAGGTGCTCATCCACGCCGGGGCCAGCGGGGTGGGCACGGCGGCGCTGCAACTGGTGCGGCTCCACGGTGCGCACGCACACGCCACGGCCTCAGCGTCCAAACACGACGCCCTGCACACCCTGGGGGCGGAAACCACCATCGACTACCGCGCCGAGGACTTCGCCGCCCGTCTCCTCGAAGTCACCGACGGCCACGGCGCGGATGTGGTGCTCGACTTTATCGGGGCCGGGTACGCCGAGGCGCACGTGCGCTGCCTGGCCCTGGATGGCCGCTGGGTGGTACTGGCCACGATGGGCGGCGGCACCGTCGAGCAGTTCGACCTGCGCGGACTTTTTGCCCGTCGTGGAACGCTTTTCACCAGCACCCTTCGCTCGCGCAGCCTCGCCTACAAAGCGCACCTCACCGCCCGCTTCCGTGCCGAGGCCTGGCCGCACTTTGCCAAAGGCACGCTCCGGCCCGTGATAGACACGGTGTTTGGCTGGGAAGAGGCCGAGCAGGCGCACCAGCGCATGAAGGATCGCCAGAACGTCGGCAAAATCGTGCTGCGGGTGGAGTGAGTTGGCTGCTGATGGTTGGATGGCTGAGATTGTTAACCAACCCGACCATCCAACCATCTAACAAACCACTCACTCGTTCATCCAAGCGCCGCCACGCCGGGCAGGGTCTGCCCTTCCAGAAACTCCAGCATCGCGCCACCGCCCGTCGAGACGTGCGAGATCTTGCTTTCGTAGCCGCCCTGCGTAATGGCGGCCACCGAATCGCCGCCACCCACCACGGTAAGCGCCCCGCGCCGCGTGGCTTCGGCCATCGCCTCGGCAATGGCAAACGTGCCCTGCGCGAAGTTGGACATCTCAAAGACGCCCATCGGCCCGTTCCACACGACGGTCTGGGCCGCCAGGATGAGGTCGCGGTACTCCCCCTGTGTTTGGGGACCGATGTCGAGCCCCATCAGGCCCTCCGGAATGTCGCCTTCCACCGTCTGCCGCTCGGCGTCGTTGCTGAAGGAATCGGCCACGACATGGTCGGTGGGGAGGTGAATGCGGCCCTCGGCGCGCCTGAACAGGGCCTTTGCCTCGTCGAGTCGGTCTTCCTCATACTTCGACGCGCCGACCTCCTTGCCCAGTGCCTTGAGAAACGTGTAACTCATCGCCCCGCCGATGAGGAGCGTGTCCACTTTGTCCAGCAGGGCCTCGATGACGCCGATTTTGTCGGACACCTTGGCTCCGCCCAGAATGGCGACGAACGGACGGTCGGGCGATTTGAGCAGGCGGCCCAGGTAATCCACCTCTTTCTGCATCAGCCCGCCCACAGCCGTTTCTTTCACGAAGCGCGTCACGCCCTCCGTCGAGGCGTGCGCGCGGTGGGCCGAGCCGAAGGCATCGTTGACGTACACGTCCGCCAGCGCCGCCAACTCGCGCGAGAGGGCTTCGTCGTTTTTGGTCTCGCCCGCCAGAAAGCGCGTGTTTTCGAGGACGAGAACGCTGCCCTCCGGCATCTCCTCAATGTGGCGCGCCGCCGCCTCGCCCGTCGTGGTTTCGCTGAAGGCGACAGGCACGTCCACGAGCGTCGCCAGGTGGTCGGCCACGGGGCGCAGGCTGAACTGCGGGTCGGGCCCGCCCTTGGGGCGCCCCAGGTGGCTCATCACGATGGCCTTTCCGCCAGCGTCGGTGATGGCGGTGATGGTGCTTTCGAGCTTCACTATCTCTCTGATTCGCAACATCATCCCCAACCGGGTGCGGATCATTGTGCAACTGGCTGTGATCGCCACGTTGGTAGCGCTGGTGGACCAGGTGTTGAAGGCTTACTTCTTCGACATTTCAAAACTGCTTTCCGTGTTTGTAGGACTGATCATCACCAACTGCATCGTGATGGGACGTCTGGAGGCCTACGCGATGGGCAACAAACCCTTTGACTCTATCCTGGATGCGCTGGGCAACGGACTGGGCTATGCCTGGATTATCCTGGCGGTTGCCTTCTTCCGCGAGTTGCTGGGCAGCGGTTCCATTTTCGGCTTCAAGGTATTCGAAGCCATCGGCTGGAATACGTACCCCGCCAACAAC
>CBDUBO010000203.1:0-5200 GCA_965365405.1 uncultured Rhodothermales bacterium
GGGCATGTCAGTTCGTCCCTGCTTGGGCCGCGGGGAGCCGAAGCAGCGCTTCCGCAAGCTTGAACCGCACGTGGCCCTCGGCGGCGCCCGCCACCTGCACGGTCTGGTAAAGCAGATCCTGAAACACGATGGAGGAGCGCTTGAAGCCCGTCGTGTTGGTGTTGGCCAGGTTGTTGGCCGTGTTGTCCACGTTGTTCTGCTGGGCGCTCATGCCGAGCGCGGCAGTATGAAGGGCACGGAGCATGGGAATTGCGGGTTTGGGATTTCGGATTGGGGAGGCGGCCAGCAGATCGATCACTCGAAATCCGCCGTCCGAAATCGTTAGAACCGTCCGGTGTCGCGGACGAGCTGGCCCAGCAGGCCGTCGAGGGTGTGGATGGATTTCTGCTGCGACTCGAACAGGCGGAACTGCTCGATCATGTCTGTCATCTCGCGCACGGCGTTGACGTTGCTCATCTCGACGAAGCCCTGGAGCACGTTGGGGGCAGCCACTTCCTCGGGCACGGCAGTGCCAGCGCTGAAGGAGGAGCCGTCCAGGCGTTGCAGGGCGGTGGGGTCGGCAAAGCCCACGACGCGCAGGCGCGTGACGGGCTGACCTGCGGCGCGCACCGTGCCGTCCCCACCGATTTCGACGGGGCCACCCGTAGTGGGCAGCACGATGTTGCCCTCGGTGCCCTGCACGGCGTGGCCGTCGGGGGTGCGCAGCGTGCCCTCGGCGTCGGTGACGAAGCGGCCCGCCCGCGTGTAGCGCAGCGCGCCCGTCGTCTCGTCCATCACCTCGAAAAAGCCGTCGCCGCGCAGCGCCACGTCGAGCGGGTTGCCCGTCTGCTCGAAGGCCCCGTGCGTGAGGTCGGCCCCCTGCGCAAGCTGCCGGTCGCTTTCCGGCACCAGCTCATTGTTGAGGCGCTGGTTAAGTACCGTCACGAACAGCCGATCACGCTTGTAACCGACCGTGTTGGCATTGGCCAGGTTGTTCGCGGTGCGTTCCTGATGCGCGTTGAGTTCGTGCATCGAGGCCATCGCGTTGCGTAGCCGAAGGAGCATGGACGTCGGAGGAGGTGGTGCGGCAGCCACCTCCGCAAAGCCGGTGCCCGGCGCACGCTGCTGCCTTTACCCTACAAATGGTGGGCAGAAGCGCAGTATTTTCCGCGCCCACCCCGGCACAATTTGCCCGTCGGCCCATGAAAATCCTCATCGTCGAAGACACCCGCGTCATGGCGCAGTCGCTCAAGCGGCAGCTCGCCAGCATCGGCTACGACGATGCCGTGGTGGTGACGAGTGCCGAGGAGGCGCTCGTCAAGCTCCAGGAGCACGACTTCAGCGCCATTCTGCTGGACTGGATGCTGCCGCAGATGAGCGGCCTCGACCTGCTCAAGATGCTGCGCGGCACGCGCCGCTACGCCCGCACGCCCATCGTCATGACGACCTCCAACGACGACCGTAGCGACGTGCTCGAAGCCTTCCAGGCCGGCGCGACGGACTACATGGTGAAGCCTTACAACCTCGACGTGCTGACGGAGAAGATGGGGCTGATCCGGAAAAAATGCGCCGAGAGCGCGTAGCGCCTACCCACGCCCGATGCGCCCCAGGTGCGTGTCCCCAAACGCCGTCGGATACTTGAGGCCGTAGCCGAGCATTCGGTCGAAGCCGTTGTGGGCCGTCCACACGATGGCCAGCGGCAGCAGCCACGCCGCTCCGGTGACCAGCGAAAGCCCCGCCAGCACGCCGGGCAGCACGTACGTGTGGGCGGCGTTGTAGAGGTAGGCGCCCTAGCGCGGCCCCAGTCCGTAGCCCAGCATGGACAGGTCGGGGGCGAGAAAGGCGAGGGCGAAAAAGCCCCATCCCGCCCCGTAACGGGCGTATCCCAGCAGCGACACGGCCAGCACGCACGCGCCCTCCAGGCGCAGCAGCAGGCGGGGCAGACCAGCAACCATCAGACGTGGGGTGAGCCGTAGGAGATAGGTGGGCGTCGCTCCATGAAGCGATCCGGGTGGGCCAGCGGGGCGAATCCATACTGCGCGTACAGCCCGTGGGCGTCCTGCGTCGCCAGCATCCAGCGCCGAAGGCCCTGAAGGTCCGGATGGATGATGATGCACTCCATCAGCCACTTCGACAGCCCGCGCCCCCGGTACGCTTCGAGCACGAACACGTCGGCCAGGTACGCGAACGTGGCGCGGTCGGTGACGACGCGGGCAAAGCCGATCTGCTCCGCTTCCCGGTACAGCCCGAAGCAGAGCGCGTGCCGGATGCTGCGGGCCACGACTTCGCGGGGCACGCCCTCGGCCCAGTACGAACGGCTGAGGTAGCCGTGAATGGCGTCCAGGTCGAGCCGGTCGGGGTCGGTGCTGATGGTGAAGCCGTCGCGGTGGTAGTCGGGCATGAGGTGCGGGCGTCCAGGCCGCGCGATGATACGACGCGGGGCGCGCGGCCTGCCACCCCGCACGCTGCGCCATAGCGCCTGGACGAATTCCGAATATTGGCCTTACCAATTCACACGTCGGCGCTTGAGTTTGGCCAGGCACGGTTGCACATTGCTCCGGTCAACCCCCGACTTCCATGCGCAACTGGTTCACCTTCGCCGTGTGCAGCCTCGCCCTTGTCGGAATGGCCTGCGCGCAAGAGTCCATTGAAGTGGCGGACGGACGTGCGGCCGGAGATCTGCCCGACCTGTCCGCGTGGGCAGCGCGCCCGGCGGTGCAGCAGGCGTTCGGAGCCGCGCGGGCGTACTGGAAAGGGAAGGATGCCGGCTACGAAGAGGACGTGCGCGTGCTGGGCGTAGCCAGCGGAGCCTTTACCGAACCGGGAGTCGAGCAGCAGGCCGTGCTGTACCTGATGAGCCTGTGGCCGCGCTGCTGCCCGAAGATGGGCCTCGCCTTCGTCGACGGTGACCAGCTGGTGCGCAATGTCGCGTTCGAGGGGGTGGCGCAGCAGCTTTCAACGCTTTCCGACCTGGACGCGGACGGACGCGACGAGCTGGTGCTCGTGGGCGAGTTTGGCATGGGCGGCGAGGTGAGCCGCAGCCTGACGCTGGTGGCCTTTGGGGCCGACGGTCTCGTGGAACGGGGCGGAGCCGCCCTCTACAGCAGCGACTGCGCGGCCTCCGGGCAGAGCGGCAGCACGGCCCTACACGTGACGGCCTTGCCTGGGCCCGCGTTCAGGGCGCAGCGCTACACGGCCACGTGCGAAAGCGAGGCGTGGCAGGCAGCGGGCGACCCCGAGGCGCTCGAACTCTACGCCGGCTCCACCACGTACGCCAACCTGCCCGTGCGGTAGCGGCAGGCTGTACGGGCGTGAACCATTCGGGAGGAAGGAACTACGGGCGGGCGCTACCTTTGCGCCCCCTTTCCTGCCCCTTTCACTCTGATGGTTGCCGCGCTTTACGCCCTCAGCATGGCCGTCATGCTGCTCTACGGCCTCAACCTGCTGTGGATGGCGACGCGGCGCGTGCGGCACCCGCTGTCAGCAGGCGGCGGCGTGGCGCTGCCGTCCGACCCGGCGCGCCTGCCGGTGGTGACGGTGCAACTCCCGCTCTACAACGAGCGCCACGTGGCCACGCGCCTGCTCGACGCCTGCGCCGCGCTCGACTACCCGCCCGACAAGCTCGAAATCCAGGTGCTCGACGATTCGACCGACGAGACGTTCGGGATCGTGGCGGCGCGTGTGGAGGCGCTGCGGGCCGAGGGGCTGGACGTGGTGCACCTTCACCGCCACGACCGCACAGGCTACAAGGCCGGGGCGTTGCAGCAGGGGCTGCTGCGGGCACGCGGCACCTTCGTCGCCATCTTCGACGCCGACTTCGTGCCGCCGCCGCACTTTCTGCGCCATAGCCTCGCCGCTTTCGACGCGCCGGACGTGGGCATGGTGCAGGGCCGCTGGGGGCACCTCAACCCGCACTACTCGCTGCTCACGCGCATCCAGGCCTTCGGCCTCGATGCCCACTTTGCCCTCGAACAGCGCGTGCGCGCCGACGAGGGGCTGTTTATGAGCTTCAACGGCACGGCCGGCATCTGGCGGCGGGCGTGCATCGAAGCCGCCGGTGGCTGGCACGCCGATACGCTTACCGAGGACCTCGACCTGAGCTACCGCGCCCAGATGGCGGGCTGGCGCTTTCGCTATCTCGACGGTCTCGAAGTGCCCGCCGAACTGCCCGTGGAGGTGCAGGGACTGCGCCAGCAGCAGTTCCGCTGGACGAAAGGAGCCGCCGAAACCGTGCGCAAGCTTTTGCCGACGTTTCTGCGGGCCAGCCTACCGCTGCGTGTCAAGCTGCAAGGCGTGCTCCACCTGACGGCCCACGCCGTTTTCCCCTTCGTGCTGCTGGCCACGCTGCTGCATCCTATTCTCATGTACCAGAGCGCGATGGGGCGTGGGCCGGGCCCGCTCTATTTCGGCATCGTGAGCCTGGGCTTCGTGGGGTTTGCCGGGCTCATTTTTGGCCATGCCCTCGCCCAGCGGCAACTCTACCCCGACTGGGTCTGGCGGATGCGCCTCTTTCCCGTCTTTCTGGCGGGCACGACGGGGCTGGCCTTCAACAACACCCTCGCCATTGCCCAGGCCGTCGTGGGGTGGCGGACGCCGTTTGTGCGCACGCCCAAGTACCGGGTGGAGGGCGCGCCGGCTGTGTGGTGGAAAAGCACCTACGCCGTGCGAAAGCTGCCTGCTGCCGTGTGGGTCGAGGCCTTTCTGGCCGTGTACGCCTGCGCGGGGCTGGCCGTGGTGGTCGCGGTGGGCACGTGGGCGGCGGTGCCTTTCCAGTTGCTGTTCGCCGCCGGGTTCAGCCTCATCACGTTCTGGAACGTGCAGCAGCGCTTCGTGCGCGCCTGAGCACGGTTTTGTACCTTCCAGGCGAAAGACGTGCGGAGTGAGTGGCCTGGTTCACTCGCAACTCGACACTCGTAACTCGTCCCTTCCCTCATGTCCGTAGCGCGCATCGAAGAAGCGTTTGCCCTGCTCGAAAGGGGCGAGGCAGGCCCGGCAGCCGAGGTGTTGGCGCGCGTGCTGGTGGAAGCGCCGGGCTACGCGCCGGGCTACGTGCTCTACGCGCGGGCGTGCGAGACGCTGCACCGCTGGCCCGAGGCCCTCGCGCAGTGGCAGAACGCGGCCCTGCTGATGCCCACGCTCGACGTGGCGCGCGAAGGCGTGCTGCGCGCCACGCGCGTGATGGCGGCCCTCCAGGCCCTCGACGCGCGCACCGCCATGCGCC
>CBDUBO010000204.1:0-5176 GCA_965365405.1 uncultured Rhodothermales bacterium
GTGTTGTAGAACTGGAACGCCACGCCGCCCACGGGCACGCTCACCCGCACGAAGGCGCGGGTGCCCGCGCTGTTGAGCACGTAGCCGCCCGCGTACGAAGGCGCCGTCGCGGGGTCGGTGCAGTCGGGCGTCGTGGCGAGGTAGTCCGCGTACGCGCGCCGCGCCAGCGTCCCGTCGACGACGAACGGGTTGACGTTGCCCTGGCGAAGCGAGATCAGATACGTGCGCCGCACTTCGGCCACGTCGGCCGTGTCGAGGCTGTTCCAGTAGGCCAGGTCTTCGAGCTGGTCGAAGAGGAACGTCAGATCGCTCGCGCGCTCGTAGACCGCGTAGAAGTACAGGCTCGCCCTCGCGGCGTTGCCCTTGTGCACCTCGCGCGGCTCGAAAACGCCCGAGATCGTCTCGCTCCACGCGTCGATATCGCTCGTGGGGATCGTCGTCTGCGACTGGCTGCCCCGGTACCACGTCCGCGTGGCGGTGTCTGGAATCTCGCCGTAAGGGGAGTTGCCGCGGCTGGAGTTGACGTTGCTCTTGGCCGGGAAGAGGTTGTGCATATCACTGCGCTGCGGCTCCTGCGCCGCGCCCTTCGACTGCGGCCACGTGTGCTCGGCGTTGATGCCGTTCGAGGCGAGAAAGCCACTCGGATCCACTCCTCTCGGCAGGCTCACGCAGAAGCCGGAATAAACGCCGCACACGTCGGTGCTGTCACCATCCGGGCTCGCGCCGCGGTCGATCGCGAAGTACATCGTGTCGCGCGCGGTGTCGTAGCCGAGCGTCCGAGTCGGCGTATAGGCCGCGCGCAGACTAGCCCTGAGCGCGCTGCCCGACTGGCCGGGAAAGAGCACCCCTCTGGCACCCACGTAGGCCGTCGTCGTGGCGCTCGCGGTCTCGTCGTCGGTGGCGCGCACGGTGATCGCGTAGGCGTCCGGCGTGGCAGGGGTGAAGGTGACGATGCCCGTCGCCGGGTCAATCGCCGATCCTGCAGGCGGGCTCACGAGGCTGTAGACGACCGCGCCGCCGTCGGGGTCGAAGGCGTCGTAGTCGAAGGTCACCGTCTGGCCCGCGGGCACGATGGTGCCGCTGAATTGGGCTACGAAGACGGCCGCGTCGCCGACGGTCGCGTTCACCGTGAGCGTGGCCTCGGTCGTCGTCGTGGCCGTGCCGTCACTTGCGCCCACGCGCACCACGAACGTCTGCCCCGCCTGCGCCGCGGTCGGCGTCCACGCGAAAACGCCCGTCGCCACGTCTAGCGTGCTGCCCGCCGGGCCCTGGACAAGGCTGTACGTTACCACGTCGCCGTCAGGGTCGCTCGCGTCGTAGTCGAAGGTAAAAGAGGTGCCGGGCGCAACGCTCTGGTCGGCGAGTGTGGCCGTGAAGACGGGCGCGGCGTTCGTGCTGCCGCCCGTGCAGGTGGCCACGTGCGTGCCCAGCCCGTCGAAGGTGTCCTGCGCGTAGCCGTCGAACTCTGCGGCCGGGTCGAAGGCGTCACCCGGGTTGGTGTCGCCCGCGCAGACAGATGCCATGCGCCTCAGCGTGTTGTCGGCCGTCGAGACGAGCCCACTGCCCCACTGGCTGCCGGGATCGAAGCCGACCTGGCCGATCACGTCGAGCGTGTCGGCTCCGCGCAGGAGCACCACGGCGTCGTCGCCGTTGAACCAGGCTCCCCCCTGCGTCTGGTCGGCGGCGGCCAGGATGGACCCGCTCGCGCTGCTGCTCGCGACGACGAACACGCCGCCCGCGGCGAGCGTGCCGCTCAGGTTCACCGCGAGGCCGCTCACGGTGCTGCCGTTGAAGAACACCTCGACGCGGTAGCCCTCGGCGGCGAGGTCGATGGCACCCCCTGTGGGATTGTAGATCTCGACGGCCTTGTTGAAGCTGCTGCCTTCGACGTATTCGCTGAAAAACAGGGTCTGCCCTGCTGTCTGGGAGGCCCCGACGAGGGCCAGGAGAAGGGCGAGTGCCAGTGGTCGAAGGGACATCGGTGCGGGTGGGTTATGAGATGCGCCACGCCCCCGTCGGACAGCGAGATGGGAGAACCCCGGGGCCGTGCGGCGCCAATCTACCACGCCACGCCCCTCCGGGCGTCATCAGTGCGTCGGATGCCACGCCCGTGGAGAGGTGGCTCGTTGCCGGAAAGGCTTCTCGAATAGTGGAAACCTTCCCAACCCCGGTGGGCGCGCTCCTTCGACGGCCCCTCGTCAACCCTGCTTCAGCAGAATGACGACGGCCTGTTACTTGATCATGCACGTTGAGGCTGCAGGCCAGCAGCCGTCAACGACAGCAGGACTACGGTGACCATGCAGCCGCAACAGGCAGCGCTTTCTGGCTGATGCCGGATTCGCTGCTGATGCATACGAGAGCCCCTCGTCGGAACTCTGCAGATTGTCCTTGAAGAGACCCAGCACGAGTCAAAAACCTCTTCCATCGTAAATACTTTTTGCCCGTCAATAGGAGACGCTCGCATCCAGAGACGTTTCTATGCCCTCCCTTTACGCCCATCAGGATATGTTCAACACAGGTGCAAAAAAGCAGGCGATCGAACGTCTGCAGACGGAAGTACAGGAGTATGAGAAAGCAGCAGGCGAGGTACGCAACCAGTCCCAGATTCTCTTCGACAAACGGCGCTACACCGAACCCATCATCAAAGCCTGCGAGCGTTACTTGTCCGAGTTGGCGGGCGCTCCGAAGGAACTCCAAAAATCTATCGGCGAGCTTCGGGTGCATTTCCAATCGTTCGAGGCCACGATCCAGCACTTCGAGGCGCAGTCGCACGACATCGCCTTCAAGAGTGGCGGCATGGCGGCAGGTGGCGTTGCAACGGGGGTAGGCGTGGCAGCCTTCGCGCCCACGGCGGCAATGGCTATTGCCACCACCTTCGGCACGGCCTCGACGGGCACAGCCATCGCCTCCCTCTCAGGGGCGGCCGCCACCAACGCGGCGCTCGCCTGGCTCGGTGGCGGCGCCCTTGCCGCTGGTGGGGGCGGCATGAGCGCCGGCGGCGCCCTGCTGGCGCTTGCCGGGCCCGTTGGATGGGCAATTGGGGGTGTCGCTCTCGTCGGTGCGGGCGGCTACTCGTGGTTCAGAAACGGCAAGGTGGCCGAGCAGATAGACCAGAAATCGCGGGAGGTGGCCAGACAAAAGTTCGTCCTCGACCGTGCTTGGAGGGAGATCATAGAGGTTCGACGGCTCACCGACGACCACAGTCGTGGGGTGAGAGACCAGCTCGCCGTTCTCCGGCAGGAGTCGCCCAGCAACTATGTTCTGTTCAAAGAGCAGGACAAACTTCGTCTGGGGGCGCTCATCAACAACGTCAACGCACTTGCTGAACTGATCGACCGCCGCATCGAGATCAACGCCTGAACCCAGATGCCATCCGTAACGAAGCCGGGCACGGGCTCCCCCGCCGCAGGCCTCTCCCTCGATCAGGGGCTTGCCGCGTGGATCGCAGATCTCAACGAAGAGCGCCGCCAGGTTCTCTATCAGGCTCTGGGGGCTTTTCAGCGTGACCTCGACAAGCAGGACCGCGCCTTTGCCGGGGCGCTGCGCGAGATCGACTGGGTGCGCGACCGGGTCGGGGCGCCTGAACACCTCGTGGGTAGTAGCCTGACCAAACATGGTGAGATCGCCGAGATCGCCGAGGTCGGCATCCGCAATGCACGTTCGATTCTGGAAGAAAGGCCGCGTAGTGCCTTTTGGAGTCGTGACGGCGCCGGCGCTTTCGGCCCGGAGGACTACGGCATAGACGGTGAGGCCGTGCAGTCGAAGTTCGTCAACGGCGCCGCCAACACGCTTCGGCGCATGGTCGAACATGCCGAGAAGTACCCCGACTTTCGCGGGTACTATCGCGGCCCGAAGGACTATGACGAACTGTTTAGGCGCATTCTGAGTGGGGACACGGAGGGAGTCCATCCTCGAACCGTGAAGGCCATCCTCGGCTATGCAGAACGCTTGACGGCACTTCGCGGACAGCCATTCGGCGAACTCGTGCGTTCGGCCTCTCATACCTACGCCGAGGTGCAGCAGGGCCGCATCCACGAAACGCTTGCCAACCACGATGCTGCTCTGGAAGGTAAAAATGAGCAGCTGAAGGGGCGTATCCTGGAAGGGCACCGCGACTCCGTGAAGGCGGCGGAGCAGGCATCTGCTCCGACGGCGGCCGAGTGGGGGCAGGTCGCGGCCACAGGCGCTGCCGTCGGCGCAGGACTGCAGCTTACCACCGGCATCTACCGTAAGTGGAAACACGAGGGCAGGCGACCCACCCAGTTCACCAGCGACGACTGGTTCGAGATTGGTGGGTTTACCCTCTCGGGTGCGGCCACAGGAGCCGTGTCGGCGTCGGCACTCTACGCCCTGACCAACTATTCGGCTCTCAGCGCGCCCTTGGCTGCGGCTGTGGTAAGCTCGGGCCGTGCTATGGCAACGCTTGCGCGCCAGTACCAACAGGGAGAGATCTCCTTCGAGGAATTCAGCGATCTGAGTGTGGTTGCTACGGCGGAAGCCGGCATTACGGCGGCGGGAGCCCTGCTCGGGCAGACGATTATTCCCATACCGATAGTGGGTGCGGTGATCGGTAGCGCCACGGCTCGCCTTGTGGCTGCCCACGCCAGATCCCTGCTGGCTGAGCAGGGCCGCGCCTTCGAAGCCCGCCTTGAAAGCGAATTCAAGGGCTACCACGCTCACCTGGAAGCGAGGCACAGAAGCGTGCTCGAACAGCTCGAAGCCAAGATGCGGCGGCTGGCTGACCTGACGGAGTTGGCCTTTGACCTGACGCTCAACACGGAGTTGCTCCTGGTGGCAAGTATCGCGCTCGCCGAGGCACATGGGGTACCTGGTGACAAGATCCTTCGCTCAACCGGCGATGTCGACCGGTTCATGATGGACGTGCCCATGCGGGTACCGGCTGTGTTTGCCGCTTCCTGACACGGCGTAGCAGGGGTGAGAACGGGCATCCAGTTCTGCTGCGGGCGTGTCGCGGCCTCGCGGCCGGGAATGCTCACGCGGAGCCGCTGTGTCCGCCACGCCACGCCTGAGACGCGTGTCCCTGTAGGTCTTGTGAAGCAGTTGCGGGCGATACATTGACAGGACATATATCTATGCCCTATCCTCGTCTCGTCGTACGCCCACTCCGATGGAAATCCGTGTCTATCAGCGCCAGACGAGACGCTACCTGCCCGCC
>CBDUBO010000205.1:0-5174 GCA_965365405.1 uncultured Rhodothermales bacterium
TATACGATCACGAGCAGTTCGACCGCCTATGGGCCGAAGCCAAACACGGATTGCGGCACCACATCGACCCCACGCAAAGCGCGCTTCTACAGTATGAACCGGCACTCCTCAACGCATTTTTGGCCCAGATGGGCGTGCCAGAAGCTGAGTTGTCGGGTCTTGAAGTGCCCTTTCCCTTCGACGCCGAGGCGTTTCTGCAAACCAGCAAAGCGTTGCAAGAGGCGTTCGCCATGGTGGACGCCAAGCGCAACTTGCTCCTGATCCGCCATTCGATGCGAGAAGACGCCAGAGGGTTACGCGCACGCATCGAAGAAGAAGTAGCCGCTGATCCGTAAGCGCAATGACCCGCCACCGGGTGTGGCTGGTGTACCTGATGTACACGCCCTTCGGGGCCGGGATCAGCTACGCTCCTGCATCATAAGAGAGAAGCCCCTAAGTCACAGCGACTTAGGGGCTTCTGGCTCCTTAGGAGCGGTCCGGACGGGACTCGAACCCGCGACCTCCAACGTGACAGGCTGGCATTCTAACCGACTGAACTACCGGACCGTGGTGCCCTGATCGGCAGGGGTTGCATGATACGCCGCGCAGTTTTTGCCGCGCAAGGCTGCATGTGGTAGGATTGGTGAAGAACCACTACCGCCGCGCCGCCGCTGAACTGCGCCCGCGCGTCCAGCGCTTCTGTTGATCCGAGGCAGGCGGCACGCTCCACGGATCGGCAGGCAGATCCACGCGCATCAGGATCGGGTAACGGCGACGGAAAGTGAAAGGGTGGGGATGGTCTACCGGGTCTTCACCCAGCACCAGTACCATGGTCCCAGGCTCCAGAATGCGCGCCTGCGATGAGCCGTAACCGTTGCCGTTAGTGGTCTTCCACGAATCGGCCCAGTTGTAGATGAACTTGGCATCGGCGTCGAGGAGACGCACGCAGCCGTGACTCGTGGGGCCACCTGTCGGGAAGGCATACTGGTGCACGTGCACGCCCCGCTCGTTGTGGATGTTGAACACCCAGTACATCTCCCACGGCTCATCGTCTGGAGAGAGCGAGGAGACACGGTAGGGCTCTTTCCAGTTGAAATTCAGCCGCCCGGCGGGCGTCGGGGACTCCTTCGCGCCCGTGTTGACCGGCCCCCAGCGCGTCAGTTCGCCGTATTCGTAAGCCGCCCACGCCTGGATGGTTTTGTGGATGATAAAAATCTTGTCCATGTCGCGCGCGCCCAGGTAGTAACGCGGGAAGGGCGAATACGCACGCAGATCGAGTTCCCACTCTGTCGGGATGATGAGCGTATCGCCGATGGAGACTTCGCTCATCAGGCGACGGTTGAGGAGTTCGACGAGCAGGGAGCGGCGCTTGCCCTCTTCGGCATCACCGTCGCCGATGGCTTTGTAGAAAGCGTTGCGCGCCAGAACGGTGTTTCCGCGGTCGTCGTAGATGACGTAGTAGTCGTAGTACACGTCCGGCAGGTCGTCGAGCGAGGGCGCGCGGCGGTCGAGGATCGTGGCCAGTTCGTCCTGGTCGAAAAAGGCTCCGTTGTCCTGCGCGCGGACCACAGAGACCGTGACGAGCAGGCAGAGCAGCAGACTTGTAGCGCGGTACATCATCAATTAACACCTCTTGGGCTGGCATTACACGCTTGCTGCACCCCGGTTTCTCGGGCGCATCGGTGCGTGCGCTATGCAACAGGGGTGTTGCAATCTGTTCTGAGTTGCTACAAAACGCGGGCCGAAGCGGACGTGCCGAAGTACCGTGCCAGCCAGGTGCGCGCAGCGATCTGCTCGAATTGCCCTGCCCGCAGCGCGCCGACGCTGCCCACCGTGAGGTCGAAAACAGACGTATCGGGCGTAATCTCTGCCGCCGCTACGCGCGCGTGCAGGGTGGGGCGCTCGGCCAGGCGCACAGCGCCATCCGGGGCGCGATAGGGCACGGTAAGCGCGGGGGCAACGACGGTGCCGATGGTGGAAAGAGCGGCTTCCACCGCGTGGAAAAGCGCGTCGGTGCCGCAGCCCGACACGTCGCCGCCGGGGATCTGCGCGCCGACGAGCAAAAAGCGGCCTTCCTGCACCGTAGCAGCACCCTCGACCGGACGAGCGTGCGAGGTCCAGGTGTGCAGAAAAGGCGTCAGCGCGTCCAGCACGTGCTCCGCTTCCTCGGAAGACAGGGGGCGGGCGGTGGTGAAAACCCAGAGCCGTGCCGCATCGTCGAGCTGGCTAATCGTCGTCTTCATGGGTGCTGAGCTGGAGTTGGTGGATGCGGGCTTCAGCCTCCTGTAAGCGTTCCATGCACAGACGCGCCAGGCCGATGCCCTCTTCATACGCGGCCACGGCAGCGTCGAGGTCGGTATCGCCGGATTCGAGGCGGAGCACGAGCGCTTCGAGCCGTGCGAGGGCGTCTTCGAAACGCGGAGGGGAATCGGTGGGCATGGGGACGGTGGGGAGAGGAGGCGTCAGGACGCCGGGCGCGTCGGCTTGTTCTTCGGAAGGGTGCCGCGCCGTGCTATCTTCACCCGATGGACTTACAACTCGACAACAAGGTAGCGCTCGTCGTGGGCGCGAGCCGGGGCATCGGCGCATCCATCGCGGACGCGCTCGCTGCCGAGGGGTGTCGCCTGATGCTGTGCGCGCGGGGCGAGGACGCCCTTCAGGAAACCGCTCAAGCGTTGCGGCAGGCGCACGGGGTGGACGTGCTGGCCCATCCCGCGGACGTGACCGATCCGGCATCGGCGTCGGCGCTTGTCGCGCAGGCGGAACGGCACTTCGGCCGGCTGGATGTGCTCGTGGGCAACGCGGGCGGCAACCGTCGCAAACCCTTCGCCGATACGACGGACGAGGACTGGGGCGCGCTCGTGGAGCTGAACGTGCTTGCCCACCTGCGTGTGGCACGGGCGGCGCTGCCGCTGCTGGGCAAACAGGGTGGCAGCATCCTCTTCGTGGCCTCCATCTTCGGGCGCGAGGCGGGTGGCGTGGGGCTTTCGATCTACAATGCTACCAAGAGCGCCCTCATCAGCGCAGCCAAGATCATGTCGCTCGAACTGGCCCCCCAGGGCGTGCGCGTCAACACGCTTGCGCCGGGCTCGATTCGCTTTCCGGGCAGCTCGTGGGACAAGCGCGTAGCGGCCGACCCGGAGGGCATGGCGCGCTTCGTGGCTGAGAACCTGCCCATCGGGCGGTTCGGCACGGCCGAAGAGGTGGCGCGCGTGGCGGCGTTTCTGGTGTCGCCGGCGGCCAGCCTCGTCACGGGTGCGTGTGTCAATGCCGATGGCGGGCAGTCGCGCAGCCTGATCTGACGGCGGGGCCGCTCAGTCGAAGGCGACAAAGCGCACGTCGAGCACGCGCACGTCGCGCAGGGGCCTGCGCCACTGCACGAGGATGGGGCTCTGGTAGGTGCCCTGCACAATCGTGCCCACGCCGTCGTGGTCGTGGTCGGAAACGGGCAGGCTCACCCGGCGCTTCATGTGGAGGCGGCGGGCGGCGGCATGTCCGATCAAGCGGTCCACGCCGTGCTCGATGGGCGTGCCCCGCAGCCGCAGCGCGTCGAGAAGGCGGTTGACGACGAGGACGAAGTCGTACTTGGCGTAGTTGAGCGCCTTCGAGGGCACACTGAGCGGGTCGCGCAGGGCGTGGTAGCCCTGGCGGGCCATGAAGCGGAAGGGATTGCGCAGCACCTGGGCCAGGTCGTAGCGCATCAGCAGCGTCTCGTACTCGTTGACGGTCAAGGCCGCGTGCTGCTCCTCGTCCGGCAGTGACAGGTCCACGCGGCCTTTGGTGAGACCGAGGGCTTGCACGCGTGCCTCCAACTCCGAAATGATGCCCAGCTTTTCGTCGCGCAGGTTGAACGAGTCGATCTGGACGGGGGCGACGGGCACGCGCAGCCGGGTGCGCGCCACGAGGCGCTCTTGCTGAAAGCCAATTACCGTGGTCCGCCGCGTGCGCCGTCGGGTGTGAAAAACGCCGTCCAAGTCCACCAGGTAGGCGGGCAGGCCGGGCTGCACGCCATAGGTGACGCAGTTAAGCAGACCCGAGCCGATAAAGGCCAGGTGCGAATCGCCGTTGAGGGGCTCGTGCTCCTTCTGCGCCTCCGACAGTTCGTCGCGCAACTCCATCTGGTCATGGCGGTAGCCCGCGCCTTCAGGATAGAGCGTCCGGTACGTGCTGATGAGCCGGCGCAGCGACTCCGCCGAATGGTTGAGCGAGTGGCAGACGTGCTCTTCCAGGTATCCGGCAGTGGTATGGTAAGAAGCGTACTGGGCGCGCGAATACCGGCTCAGCACGTCGCCGTAGTGCTCCCGCAGGAGGCTGTTGACGTCAATGATGTCGAAGCGTTGCCGGGGCGAGACCTCGAGGGTGAACTCGGGTGAAAGAGCCATACAGGGCACGGGGTGGTAACGGATGAATCTACCGTCTGGGCCGTTGGGGGGCAAACGCTAAACGCAACGATGCTATTGCTCGCCCTCTGCGGCTTCTACGGCGCGGGTGCCGTCTGCAAAGCGGAGGAGGGCGTGGCCGGGTCGCAGATCGGCGGCGGTGCGCACCATCTGCCCGTGCTGCTCCACGCGCACGTACCCCTGACGCAGCGGACGCAACGGGTCGAGCGTTTCCAGGCGCGTGCGGGCGTCGCGCAGCGCGGACTGCGCCGCGCCAAGGTGCTTCGCGGTGGCGTGCTCCAGGCGCGTCTGCAACAGCTCCAGGCGCTGCCGGCCCTGGCTCAGTCGGGCTTCGGGCACGGCGAACGCGCGCGAGCGCAGCAGCCCGTCGAGGTGGAGGCGGTGGAGGCGGAGGCGCTCCGCCAGCCCGTCGGCGAGGGCGTTGGCGTAGCCATGCAGGAGGGCCTGCACCTCGGCCGCGTGGGGCACGACGAGTTCGGCAGCCATCGAGGGGGTGGCGGCGCGCACGTCAGCGGCGAAGTCGGCGATGGTGTAATCCGTCTCGTGCCCGACGGCGCTGACGACGGGAATGGTGCAGGCATGGATAGCCCGCGCCACCACCTCCTCGTTGAAGGCCCACAGGTCTTCGGCACTACCGCCCCCACGACCCACGATAAGCACGTCGGGACGGAAAGGCGCGTCGGCGGGGAGGGCGCTGAAGGCGGCGATGGCTGCCGCGATCTCGTCGGCCGCGCCCATCCCTTGCACGGCCACGCCGCACACGACGACCTCGGCGCAGCGGAAGCGCCGGTCGAG
>CBDUBO010000206.1:0-5168 GCA_965365405.1 uncultured Rhodothermales bacterium
CGACGAGCGTGCAGGCGAACAGCGTGGCAAAGGTGAACTCCAGATCGTCCCCCACCAAGTGCCCACCCACGAGCGCGAGGGAGAGCGTGCCGAAGACGCCCACCCGCGAGTCGAACAGGACGGTGAGCAGCACGGACGCCACGGCCACGGGCACGGCGTAGGGGCGCACGTCTTCGAGCCGGAGGGCAACCGCGAACAGGCCGATGATGATGCCGAGCACAAGCGTGGCCAGCAGCAGCATCCGGTCATCGTCGAAGATCTGCCTGCGGAGCAGGTACAGGTAGAGGTAGAACAGGAAGAGGATGGCGACGGCGAGCATCACCTTGCCTGCCAGGTGGCGCAGCGTGAAGGGCGTGCCGCCCCGCTCGGTCTGCGCCACGCCCAGCGACCGGAGCTTGCTGTAGCGCTCCTCGGTAATGCGCTGCCCCCGCTCGATGATGGGATCGCCTTCGAGCACGGCTCCGATGGTGGGCGAGAGCCGCCGCTCCTTGCGCGCCCACTCGGCCTCGGTTTCTTCGCGCATGAAGGAGAGCGAGGGCTGAAAAAGCGCGCGGAACAGGGCCGTGGCAATGGCGACCTGCTCCTCGTCTTCGGGCAGCGCCAGCGCCAGTTGGGCCTGCGCGTCGGCATAGGCCTCGTTGATGCCGAAGACGTTGTCCTTCTGGCGTGGCTCGTCCACCCGCTCGCTCTCGTTGCGGATGAAAAACACGTCGGTGAAGACGCTGTCGCGCGGGATGTCGATAACGCCGAGCGTCGAAGTCGTCGCCATGGCGCGCTCGAAGGCGGCGGTGAGAAGCCGGTCGAAAAGCGGAACACCGCCGCGCAGCGGCACGCCGGGCGGGGCCAGGTCTTCGATGCGCGCGATGTAATCGCCCAGTAGGCGGCCCCACTGCTCGCGGCTGAGCTTGAGGCGGGCGTCGCGGCGGAGGCTCTCGAAGCGCAGCGAATCCTGCGGAGCCGTGGGCAGCCCGCGCGCCAGCGCCCGCCGGTAGGTCACGTACGCCTCGGCGATGGCTTCCATCTGAAGGCGGAGCGTGTCGCGGTTCTGCTGCATCTGCGCCACCGCGTCGCGCACCTCGCGGAAAAACGGCGGCGTCTCGAAGCGGATGCTGCGCCGCTCCTGCTCGATGGCCTCGTCCGTCTTGAGAATCGGATACGAGAATGGGGCCACCAGCGACTCTTCGCGCCACGTATCGCCCACGACGACGTTGAAGAGGTAGCTGTTTCGTTCGGGAAAGGCGAGTACGGTGAGCGCCACGAGCGCGCCGAAGAGCAGCAGCCGGATGCCCCATCGCCGCGCCGGGCTGGCCGGCGGGGGCGGCAGCTCGGAAGCAGGCAGCGGCTTGCGCTTCAGTCCCAGTTGGTCGATCAGCATGGCGGAGAGGGGCTACCTCCAAAGTAGGGCACAAAGGGCGTGCGTGCCGCCCGCGCGCCGGCGTCGGGGCCTACGCCGCCGCGACGCGCCCGTGCCGCAGCGACAGCAACCCACCCACCACGAGCGTCACCGCCGACCCTATGACGGGGTATAGCGGCCAGCCGATGCCCCGGAAGCCCGCACGAGGGTCGTTCCAGGGCGCGATGAACTCGAACACCCAGCGTCCCTGCTCCGCCGAATACCACATGCCCTGCACCACCCACACAAGGGCCAGGAGGGTGACGATAAAGGCGACCACCGCATCGGCCTGGCGGGCCCGGGGCACCAGCAGGCCCAGCAGGAAAGCACCCAGCAGCCCTCCGTAGGTAAAGGAAGCAATGCTCAGCCCAAGCTCCACGACGGGATTCTCGGTGTTGGTGAAGAGCATGGCGAAGCCGACAAAGACGAAGCCCCAGAACAGCGTCATCAGGCGCGAAACGCGCACGGCCTTCTCGCCTTCGAGCGGCTTGCCACCCAACCGCTCGTACAGGTCGAAAAGCGTCGAGGAGGCGAGCGAGTTGAGCGACGACGACAGCGTGGACATGGCCGCGGCGATGATGCCCGCCAGCAGCAGGCCCGACACGCCGGGCGGCAGCCCCTCGATGATGAAGCGCGGGAAGATCTCATCCGAGCGCGTCAGGCCCAGTTCGGCCAGGGTGGCCCCTCCGTAGTGCGCCCACAGCAAGAGGCCCACGCCCAGAAAGAGGGCAAACTGAAACATCACCATCACACCGCTCCACACGAGCGCCTTCTTGCTGTCGGCCACGGTGCGGCACGTGAGCAGGCGCTGCACGATAAGCTGGTCGGTGCCGTGCGAGGCCATCGAAAAGACCGCCCCGCCCACGACCGCCACCCAGAACAGGTACGGCGTCGTGATCCACTGCGAGAGGGACTGCCCCACGCCGAAGTCGAACAGTTGCGTCTTGCCCTCGGCCGCCGCCTGCGCGAACCACCCGTCTGGCACATCGCCCAGCAGCACGAACACGGCAAAAATGGCCCCGCCCAGGTAGATAAGCATCTGGATGGCGTCCATCCACACAACGGCTTTGATGCCGCCCACAAGCGTGTACCCAATGGTGACGACGCCGATGACGAGGATGATGACAGCGTAGCTCACGTCCAGCCCCACCGTCGCCGCGATTACCTTGAGCGGGATGGCGGTGGCAAAGAGACGGACGCCGTCGGCCAGCAGGCGTGTCAGCAAAAACGTAACGGAGGCCGTGGCCCGCATCCCGTCGCCGAAGCGCTCGCCCAGAAAGGCGTAGGCCGTAGCCATGTTGCCCCGGTAGTAGCGCGGCAGAAACAGGACGCTGACGATTAGCCGCCCCAACAGGTAGCCCAGTGTGATCTGCAAAAAGACGAGCGTGCCGCCGTACGAGATAGCCGGCACGCCAATCACTGTGAGCGTACTCGTTTCGGTGGCGACCACCGAGAAGCAGACGGCCCACCAAGGCAGGTCGCGCCCACCGAGGAAATAGTCCGACGTGGACTTCTGCTTGCCCCCGAAGACGAGCCCGAAAAGCGCCACGCCCACGAGGTACACGACGAGGATGATGTAATCGAGCGGAGTCAGCATCAGCGGGTTAGGGTTGTAGGAGGCGCAGCAGGCCGGCCTCGTCGAGAATGGAGATGCCCAGTTCCTGCGCCTTGTCGAGCTTGGAGCCGGCGCTTTCGCCGGCCACGACGAGGCTGGTCTTTTTGGATACGCTGCCCGCAATGCGCCCTCCGGCGCGTTTGATGAGGGCTTCGGCCTCGGCCCGCGCCAGCGTGGGCAGCGTGCCGGTGAGCACGACGGTCTGGCCCGCGAGTGGGCCCTCGGCGTCGCCCGCAACGGCTACGGCCTCACCGGGCAACCGGCGCGTGTTTACGCCAAGCGCTTCGAGGTGGGCCACGAGCGCGCGGTTGTCGGGCTCGGCGAACCAGTCCACCACGCTCTCGGCAATCGTCGCGCCGATGCCTTCGATGCGCTCAAGCGTTTCCCGGTCTGCCCCGGCCAGCGCTTCGAGCGAGTCCACGTGCGCCACAAGGGTTTCGGCGATGGTTTTGCCCACGTGCCGGATGCCCAGCCCGTAGAGCAGGCGGGCTAGTGGACGGTGGCGCGCTGCCTCGATGCCCGCCACGAGGTTGGCGGCCTTTTTCTCGGCAAAGCCTTCGAGCGCAGCGAGCCGCTCGGCGTCGAGCCGGAAGATGCCGTCGAGCGTCTCGATCAGCCCCGCCTCGACCAACTGCACGGCCAGGCGCGACCCCAGCCCCTCGATGTCCATCGCGCCGCGGCTGGCAAAGTGTTCGACAAGCCGGATAAACTGGAACGGGCAGTCCGAGGCGACGCAGTAGTAATCGGCCTCGCCTTCGAGCTGCACCCAGTCTGCGTGGCGCGGGCACGTCAGGCCGTGGGCCTGGCCGCAGCCAGCCGGCATCGTCCACGGCTGGGCGTCTTCCGGACGCGCCTCGGGCACGTGGCTGAGCACGGCGGGAATCACGTCGCCTGCCCGCTTGACCACCACCAGATCGCCGATGCGCAGGTCGCGCTCCCGCACGTACGCCTCGTTGTGGAGCGTGGCCTGCTGCACCGTCACGCCGCCGATCTCGACGGGTTCGAGCACGGCTTCGGGCTTGATGACGCCCGTGCGCCCCACGTTGACGATGATGTCGAGCAGGCGTGTGGTGGCCTCGCGGGCGGGAAACTTGAAGGCGATGGCCCAGCGTGGCGCGTTCGACACCTCGCCCAGCACGTCCTGCTGCCCGAAATCGTCTACCTTGAGCACGACGCCGTCGATCTCGAAGTCGAGACTGTCGCGTTTTTCCGTCCAGTGCGCGCAGAACGTGAGGGCTTCTTCGAGCGTGCTGCACCGGCGCACGTGCGGGTTGACAGGCAGGCCGAGCCCGCGCAGGTGCTGGAGCAGGGCGTACTGCGTCGGAGGCAGTGCCGTGCCCGCCGCGAGCCCGACGCCGTACGCATAAAACGAGAGCGGGCGCGACGCCGTGATGGCGGGGTTGAGCTGGCGCAGGCTGCCCGCCGCGGCGTTGCGCGGGTTGGCGAACGTCTTTTCGCCCCCCCCGCCCAGGCGACGGTTCATCTCGTCGAAGTCCGAGCGGCGCATGTACACCTCGCCGCGCACCTCGACGCGCTCCGGCACGGCTCGTCCGTCCAGGCGCAGCGGGATGGCGCGCACGGTGCGCACGTTCTGCGTCACGTTCTCCCCCACGACGCCGTTGCCCCGCGTGGCCGCGAGTGCGAGTGCGCCGACCTCGTACGTGAGCGCGATGGCCAGCCCGTCGATCTTCAGCTCCGCCGTCAGCGCGGGCTCCACCCCGTCGAGCCCTTTGACGCAACGGGCATACCACCGCGCCACGTCGTCCAGGCTGAAGGCGTTGCCGAGCGACAGCAGCGGCCGCGCGTGACGCACTTTCTCGAACCCTTCGAGCGGGGCTGCCCCGACGCGCTGCGTGGGTGAATCGGGGGTCACGAGACCGGGGAAGCGCGCCTCGATGCCCAGCAGCAACCCGTAGAGCCGGTCGTACTCGGCATCCGTGATGAGAGGTGCGTCGTGGGTGTAGTAGCGTCGGGCGTGGGCGCGCAGTACGTCGCGCAGTTCGGGAAGCAGTTCGCGGGCGGTGGCCTCGCCCAGCGCGTCGGGCGCCGCCAAGTGCTGCTGGACGGCGCGCGTGCGCGTCAGCAGGTCAGGAGCAGAGGCGTTGAAGAGAGGACCGAGGGTGCCCACGCGCTACGGCTGCTGGAAAAGGCGAAGCACGG
>CBDUBO010000207.1:0-5162 GCA_965365405.1 uncultured Rhodothermales bacterium
TGCGCTCCGTCATGGAGCACACCATGCTCGACCTCATGTTCGGCCTGCACGACCATCCGGAGATCGGGCGCGTGCGCATCACGCGCGACACGGTGCTCAGCGGGGCCGCGCCTCCCATAGAGCCGCGCAAGGCGACGGCATGAGAGCGGGATTGGGGACGTGGGGGTTGGGGAAATGGTCGCGGAGAGAGGAGTGGAAGACTGGTGGCCGGAACGAGGGACGCTGCCCGGCACCCTTTACCCGTTCCCTTGCGCCAGTCGCCTCATGACCGAGTGGGTCGCCTCTTACGGCCTCGCGGGGCTTTTTATGGCCGCTTTCCTGGGCGCGACGCTCGTCCCGGTTTCGTCTGAGGTCGCATTTGTAGCGGCGCTGGCGGGGGGCGTACCGCCGCTGCCCGCGCTGCTCGTCGCCTCGGCGGGCAACGCGCTGGGGGCGCTGGTGAACTACGGGCTGGGCGCGCTCTTCGCCGAAAAGATCGAGCGGAAGCTGGAGGCGAACCAGAGTGGGCGGCGGGCGCTGGGGTGGACGCGCCGCTGGGGCCGGTGGAGCCTGCTGGGCTCGTGGCTGCCCGTCGTGGGCGACCCCTTGTGCCTGGCCGCCGGGCTGGTGCGCGTGCCACTGTGGTTCTTCGCGCTCGTCGGCATCGGCACCCGCGTCGCCCGATACGCCGTAATATTGCAGTTATGGCTCCTGCGCGGGTAGGTACGGCCCACGCGACCCCGGTATTCTGTTGCTCTCTACCGACGATCCGCCCCGATCCGGTGGCACCTGCCTTTTTCCTTTCGGCCCGGCGCACCGCGCTTTACTACCTCCGGGGGCTCTACGGCGAGCTCACGCGGAAGGACATTTTCCTGTTTGCCCAGGCCATCGCCTTCAAGGTGCTCGTCACCGTCGTGCCGGTGCTCATCCTCGTCACGGGCATCATGGGGCAGGTGCTGCGCCGCGACCGCGCCTTCGAGTTCGTGACGCGCCAGATCCGCAACGTGCTGCCGCCCTACCAGACCGAGCAGACGCTCAACTTCCTGCTCGATCTCCAGAAGGCTTCCGGCGCCATCACCGCCATCGGGCTCGTGGGCCTGTTCGTGTCCGCCATCACGCTCATGACGACGCTGCGGGCGGCCATCTCCAACATTTTCAACGAGGACTACCACAAGGCCCGATCCATCCTGGGCGGCTACGTGTTCGACCTGCGCATGGTGGGCCAGGTGGGCCTCCTGTTTCTGCTCAGCGTGGGCGTGACGGTGGGCGTGCAGTGGATGAACAAGCTCGGCGGCGAGTTTTTCCGCTGGTATGGCTTCGACTACGACTGGCTTTTTCAGGGATGGAGCACGCTGTTCCAGTTTCTGGGGCTGGTGCTGCCCCTGTTCATCTCCATCTCGATGTTTTCGCAGCTTTTCTACTTCGTGCCGCGCCCGCGTCCGCCCCGGCGCAGCGTGTTTCGCGGGGCCGTCACGACGGCACTGCTGTGGGAGGCGGCCAAGTACGGCTTCACCTTCTACGCGGCCAACATCGCCGGCTTCGACCTGGGCAACACGTTCGGCCTCATTCTCGCCTTCGTGTTCTGGGTCTACTACAGTGGCATCGTGCTGTGCATCGGCGCGCTCGTCGTGCTCGTGGACGAAAAGCGCCAGCGGCAGCGCGCCACACGCATCTCGCGGCCCGTGCCGGCACACCTGCACCGCAAGCGCCGACGCCCCCGCCGCGTTACGGCCCGGCCTGCCGCCGTCCCCGCCGAGGCGGAGGATGGCTAACGGGGGTCCCGCATCCAAAGGGTGTTCCGCACCCGGCGGTAGCCCCCTTCTCCCGCGCCCTTCCGTTCCCCTCTTCACCCTTCACCCATCGCCCCGCCCTTGCATCGCCTCCTGCTGTTTATCTGTGCAATGGTCTGCGCGGTGCCCGCCGCGCGGGCCCAGGCCCCGCTCTTTTTCGCCAACGACTCCACGACGGTGCGGGGCATCTCGTTCAAGTTCGTCGAGTCGGGCACGTTTACCGAAAACCAGATCAAGGCCGGAGCCCTGCTCGCCACGCGGGAGCCGGGCTTTATCGAGAAGCTCAAAAACCGCCTCGCCTTTCTGCCCTTCATCGGCAAGACGACCTACCCGCTCGTGCCCATCGAACTGCAAAAGGACGTGGTGCGCATCCGCAATTTCTACAAGCTCAACGGCTTTCTGAAGGCGGACATCGACTACCCGGCCTCGCAGCTCGACACGTCGTCCAACTCCATCCACGTCATCTTTACCGTGGACGAGGGGCCGCCACTGCTCATCGACACCGTCGCCTTCCGCACGCCCGACGGGGAGCGTGTGGCCACGCGCTTCGGCGAGCGCAATGCCCGCCGGTGGCGTCGCTTCCGCGCCGACAGCCCCATCCGCGAGGGCGAGCGCTTTACCTCCACCAACTTCGCCCTCGCCAAAGGTGGCACGCTGGACTGGGTGCGCAACCGGGGCTACGCCTTCGTCACGCTCCGCGCCGACTCGCTCATCGACGCTGAGAACGACCGCGTGCGGCTGGAGATGACGGTGGACCCCGGCCCCTTCACCGTCGTGGACTCCATCCTCATCGAGGGCAACGTGTCCGTGCCGGACAACGTGGTGCGGCGCGAGCTACCGCTCGAAGTGGGCAAGCCGTTTTCCCAGAAGCGCCTCATCGAGGGGCAGCGCGAGCTGTTCGGGCTCGACCTGTTCCGCGTGGCCGTGGCCGAGGTGCCCGAGCAGCCGCGCGACTCCACCGTGACGGTGCGCTACACCGTGCGCGAGGCCAAGCTGCGCCTCATCCGCGCCGAGACGGGCTACGGCCTCGAAGACGGCATCGTGCTGGAGCCGTCGTGGACGCACCGCAACTTCTTCGGCGGCGCGCGGCGGCTCACCATTACGGGCGAGTACCGCAGCGGGCTGGGCGCGCAGCCCTCCGGCTCGTACGAGCCCATCACGCGGCTGGGCGTGACGGCGGCGCTGCGGCAGCCCTACCTGTTCTCGCGCAAGCTGTCGGGCATCTTCACGCCGTTCTACCTGCGCGAAGAAAACCCCAACATCCGCAGCTACTACCAGGAAGGCGGCGTCACGACGACGCTGCTCTACGAACTGATGCCGTTCCGCACCGTCAGCGTGGCCTACACGCTGGCCCGCGCCTACCCGCTCCAGCAGGAGACGGCGGGCCTGGAAAGCGGCATCTACAACCGCAGCGTCCTGAGCGCGAGCGCGACGCTGGGCAAGGTGGACGATTACCTCAACCCCAAGCGTGGGATGCTTTTCCGTCCGCTGCTCGAAGAATCGGGCAGCCTCATTCCTTCCGGCGTGCAGTACCTCAAGGCGGCGCTCGAAAGCGTGCGCTACCAGCCCATCTCGGAGCGCGTGGGCGTGGCGGCGCGCCTCTACGCCGGGCGCATCTGGCCCAACGGTGCCAGCAAACAGCAAACGGACTTCGTGGTCGAGTCGCGCTTCGACCGCATCCGCTTCTATGCCGGCGGCGCGTCCGACGTGCGCGGCTGGGGCCTGCAACAGCTCGGCCCGCGGATGCTGCTGGCAGACTCCGTTTACACGCCCGTCGGGGGCGGCCAGACGGACTCCATTCGCGTGACGAACCTGCGCTACGAGCCCGAAGGCGGGCTGGCCAAGCTGGCGGGCAACGTCGAGGTGCGCCTGCCCTTCCCTGGCCTGGGGCCCGCCTGGAGCACGGCCCTCTTTCTCGACTTCGGGCAGGTGACCGAGGGCAGCCTGAGCCCGCGCCAACTCCGCTACGGCACCGGGGCTGGCCTGCGCTACGAGACGCCCATCGGCTACGTCCGCCTCGACGTGGGCTACAAACTCAACCCGTCGCGCTTCGATCTCTACTCGCCCGCCGGCTACTACTGCCTCATCAACAACATCCCCGAAGGCACGCGAGGAGAGGGCGAGAGCGGCCCGGCACAGTGCGGCGACATCACCGGCGACGACGGTGGCCCCAGCGCGTGGCGACGCCTGCAACTGCACATCTCCATCGGGCAGGCATTCTGACGGCGTGCACAGGGTCGAGAATCTGTAAATCTGGCAAACGCCCCTTTCGTCGTGGCAGCACGGGCCTGCCACCGTTTGCCATTTTTTCGGATGGGCGGGCCCCAGACGCGGCCGCTCCCGCAGCGGCATCCGGTTTGAAGAGGCTGCTCGTAGAGGCCCGTATCTGGCCGCTCCTACGACACGATCCATTTCACGATCAAGACGGAGGTGTTTGCCATGCACAAATCCTCTTTCGGCTTCCGCTGGATGCTCTGCGCCATTTTTCTGCTGCTGACCAGCTTCTCCGGCCCCGCCCGCGCGCAAGAGTCCGTGCCCACCTATTCGTCGCTCGTCAGGCAGATCAAGCACCCGGCAGACCTGCTGGATCTGTTCAAGCCGCCCAGCCTCCCACCGCGCCTCTACCGGCTGGAAGGGCCAGACACCCTGAAGGCTGGCGAGGATGGGCTCTTTGCAGCGCTGGCCAACGTGGAAACCGCCACGCTACCCCTCCGGGCACAGTGGGATTTCGGCGATGGCACCACGGCGAGCAGCCTGCACGTTCGCCACAGATACACGGTGCCAGGAACCTACACCGTCACCTTCCGCCTGACCAATCGCCACGGTGAAGCCACAGATCGGCTGGTGGTCACCGTGGTGCCCGCGGGCGCACAGGCCGTTTCCGCAGCACGATAACCGTCCGTCCCGCAGGGACCGATGTCCCTGCGGGACGGGGCATTACGCCTCGGCGTCGGGTGCGGCTTCGGCGGGTGCGGCTTCGGACACAGCCCCGTCGCCCTGCGCCTCGTCCTCGTCCACGAGCGACGTCACGTCGGCAATGGCGTCGTCGCCCTTGAGCGAAATGAGGCGCACGCCCTGCGTGTTGCGCCCCAGCGTCGAGATGGCGCCCACGTCCATGCGGATCATGATGCCGTTCTGCGTCACGATCATCAGGTCGTCGGCAGAGGTGACGGCCTTGATGGCGACGAGCGGGCCCGTTTTGCCCTTGGTGTTCATCGTGATGATGCCCTTGCCGCCGCGCGTCTGGATGCGGTACTCGTCCAGCACGGTGCGCTTGCCGTAGCCGTTGGCCGAGATCGCCAGGACTTCCTTTTCCTCGTTCTCGCACACGATCATGCCGATGAGGTGCTCGCCCCGGCCCAGCATCATGCCGCGCACGCCCTGCGTGTCGCG
>CBDUBO010000208.1:0-5159 GCA_965365405.1 uncultured Rhodothermales bacterium
CCCGCGCTCGAATCGTGGCACAATGCCCAGACAGGCAAATACACCTACCTGGCGATGCCGGAGCGCGTCCCCCAGGCCGACGGTGCGCTGGCGCAGCTTCCACCGGTGGAGATTGTGGACCTGACGCTCGAACACAAAAAGCACCAGCTCGACGGGGCCCTTTCCAAACGCCTCGTCGAAGCCATCAACATGCGCCTTGAGCGGGGCGAGCAGACCATCCTGCTGCAAAACCGGCGCGGCTACGCCCCCGTGCTCCAGTGCGAAAGCTGCGGGTGGACGCCTTTCTGCCGCGACTGCTCCGTCACGCTCACGTATCACAAAGCGCGGCGCCAGTTGCGCTGTCACTACTGCGGCCGTGCGCATCGCCGCCCCCCGGCCTGCCCTCGGTGCAGCGCCAGCGACTTCGCCCTGCTGGGCGCGGGCACGCAGCGTGTGGAAGAGGAACTCGCCGAACGCTTTCCGCAGGCGCGGGTGGCACGCATGGATCTGGACACGACGGGCACGCGGAACGCCCATCACCGCATCCTCGAACGCTTCGGTCGTGGCGAGGCGGACGTGCTGCTGGGCACGCAGATGGTGGCCAAGGGCCTCGACTTCCCCCGCGTGACGCTCGTGGGCGTCGTCAATGCCGACACCGGTCTGCGCCTGCCGGATTTCCGCGCCGAGGAGCGCACGTTCCAGTTACTCACGCAGGTGGCCGGCCGCGCGGGCCGCGCCGACCTCAAGGGCGAGGTCATCCTTCAAACGCGCAGTCCCAAGCACGCCGCGCTGCGCTTTGCCCGGCAGCACGACTACCACGGCTTTGCCGAGCACGCCCTGCGCGAGCGGCAGCTTCTGGGCTACCCACCGTTTGGGCGCATCGTAGGCATCGAGTTTCGAGGTCGCAGCGAAGAGGCGACCCTAGCCCTTGCCCGTGACTGGACGGCGCTGCTACGCGACGTGGCGGCCGGAGCCTGCGAGGTGTACGAGCCCCAACCGGCTCTCGTATCGCGCCTCAAACGCTTCTACCGCCTGCAGACGTTCGTGCGCGTGCCGCGCGGCGCCCCCCCGGTGCAGACGTTTCTGCGCGCCACGCTTGCTGCCTTCGGCCCCTCCCCCTCCCAAACCCGCGTCGTCATCGACGTGGACGCCGTGGGGCTGTATTGAGCGCTGCGCGTCAGGCCAACTGCCGCTCCCAGAGGTAACGCAGGAACGCAACCGACAGGTAGCGTACCCGGTCGCGCAGCGAGTCCTGCGTGTGCAGGTGCAGCCAGAAGCGCTTCTCGAAATTAGCGATGCGCAGGTCCATGGAGGCCAACCGCTCCAGGAGACTCCGACGCACCTGTTTGATGACAGGCTCCTTCCGGACGAGTTCGGCAAACGCCGGTGGCAGCGGCGCGTCGAGCAAGGCCTGCGCGAAGGATAGCCCGAGCAGTACGATGCGCCGCGTGCGCATCTCCTTCGACAGCCTGCCAATCATTTCCCAGTCCAGGTCAGGGTGCGATTCGAGCATGGCCGCGATGTCGCACACGTATTTGAGAAACTCCCAGCGGTTTTTCTCGCCGTGCAGACACAGCAGAATGAGCGCGTCCTCCGGACTGAAGGTGCGGACGGTGAGGCCGGAAAGGGCGATGTCGTGCCCGCGCGCATACAGCGCTTCGAAGCGAGTGGGGTATGCGTACAACGGCGGCGCCAGCCCTACGTGCACATCGATGTGAATCTGATTTGTGCGGTGAACAAACGTAGCCTGCTTCGACAGGAACAGGAAGAGACGGCGCTGGAATCCATAAAACTGCTGGAGTTTGGCTCCAGGCATGAAATTGTGCCCCGTCAGGATGCCCCCCAGCCGGGACAAGTCTTCGGGCCGGATGAGCAGGTCAATGTCCGTGCAAACCCTCAGGCCCAGACTGCGGTACGCCTGCATGGCCAGCATAGGCCCTTTGAAGGCGATGAACGGCAACCCCGCTTCCTCAATGGCTCCCTGAATCCGCTTGAGTTGCTCGATAAGAATCATGTTCTGCAGCACCGCCGTACGTGCGTGCTCGCGGAACGCCGCAGCAAAGGGCGCGGGCGGACTCAATTCGAGCGCCTGCAGGTGGTGATGCAGCAGCGGTAGCGTCTGGTGGTGTACGGCCAGCTTGCCCACCTCCTGCCAGTCGAGCGATGGATCGGTTGCCAGCGCGCGTACGGTAGCCTCCTCGTCCGGCGAGAGGTGCACGCGGGCACACTCTACCACAAGCCGCAAAGGGGGCGGAAAAGAGGGCAGCACAGATTCCAAGGTGGAGAGACAGCTTTGTGAGCGGGGCAGTGCAGGAGATGCACCTCAGGAATCTACGACCGTCGCCCCCGTTTCGTCCTTGTTCTGCGCTTCCCACGACGCGGCGTAAAAGCCGCTCATGCGCAGCAATTCCTCGTGCGTGCCCGCCTCGACCACGTGCCCGCGCCGCATCACGAAGATGAGGTCGGCCTGCACGGCTGCCGAGAAGCGGTGCGTGATGACGACCGCCGTGCGCCCCTTGACGAGCAGCCGGAATCGTTCCAACCAGGCCTGCTCGGCCCACGAGTCCATGAAACTGGTGGGCTCGTCGAGGATGAGCAGCGGCGACTGCTGCAAAAACGCGCGGGCCAGGGCAATACGCTGCCACTCGCCGCCGCTCAGGTCGGTGCCCTCGGCGAAAAGCCGTCCCAACATGGTGTCGTAGCCCTGTGGAAGGCGCTGGATGCGCTCTTCGATACCTGCTCCCTGCGCGGCCTCGCGCACCTGACCGGGCGTCACGCTTCCCTGCCCGATGGCAATGTTCTCGGCCACGGTAGCCTGGTACTGCACCGGCATCTGAAACATGATCGAGATGGCCCGCCGCAGGTCGCTCTGCGTAAAAGTGCGGAGGTCTTTACCATCCCACAGCACGCGCCCTTCATCCGGATCATAAAAACGACACAGCAGCTTGGAAAGCGTGCTCTTGCCCGCCCCATTTTCTCCAACGATGGCCACGACCTTCCCGGCAGGAATGCGCAGGCTGAAGTTTTCGAGCGCTGGCTGGTTTGTACCCGGATAGCTGAACGTGACGTTCTCGAACACGATCGCTTCCTGCACCTCTGCCGGCACTGCAACGGGCGTAGCCGGGTCGTGCAACATGTTCTCCTGATCCAGAAACTCGAACAGGTCCTTGAGAAACAGCGTGTTGGTGTAGATCTGGCCGGTGCTACTCATGAGCGTCTGCATCAGCATCTGGCCCTGGTTGAACGCCTGGTAGAAGAGGGCCAGATCACCAAGCGTCCCTACGCCGCTCAGGGCACGCCTGAGCATCCAGACCATCGCCCCGCCCAGAATGGCGAGACCGAGCAGCGCCGCGCTGAAAGAGGCCGTCAGTTGTCGCCGCACCAGGTCGAGTCGCTCCTTCCGTAGCTGTTTACGCAGTTCCTGGTAGCGCGAACCGAAAACCCCGCTCGTCTGAAGCATCCGCACCTCGGCCGCAGAACTGCGCTGGGTGAGAAGCCCGTTGTAGTAATTCGTCCACCGATGCAGGGGCGTCGTACGCCGCCACCAGTTGTGATAGATGCGGTTGTGGCGCATTACAACGGCCAGGGCCGGGAGCGTGCTCAGCACGAGCATGGCCGGAAGCCAGAACGTATAGGCCAGCAGTAGTACACCGATGCTCAGCAATGTAACGCCGTTGGAGAGCAGCATTCCCACGTTCTGCAATAGACTCAGAATGCGCGAACTGGCCTGGCTATCGGCGCGCATGAGCATGTCGTAATACTCACCGTGCTCATAAAAGCCATAGTCGATGGATGACGCTTTCTCGTGAATGAGTTGCCGCACGTGATCCTGGACGAGTTCGCTCTGCGCCGTGGAAATCCACGAGTTGAGCGAACTCAGGATGCGCTGGAACAGGAAAATGCCGGCCAGTAGCACACCGAAAAAGATGACCGGGCGCACCGTATCTGGAGATGCTCCTTGGTCAAGCGCCACAGTGATCGCATCAACGATCCATTTGGAGATGGGCAGTACGGCTGCCGGCAACAACCCTTGCACAATCAAGAGCGCGAAGAGCGCTACTGTCCACCTGCCGGCGCTATCCCATACCAGCGCGAACGCGCGTCGTATCAAACCCAGTCGCCGGGCAATTTGGCGAAGGTCGAGCGAGCTTGAAACCCTCATGCTACATGGCCCGCCGATGCCGACGGCTATAAATGCGAAATGGCTCCGAGCAGACCACCGCCGCTTGGTACGCAACCAATCCGCATGGGCTCCTCAGATCACCCGAATCAGAGCGAACCAGGCAATCCTCCTGTCGAGATATCGGCCGTAGCCAGATCGCTCTCAACCCGTTCCAGGATTTCGCCCAGCGCATCGAGGTCTTTTTTGCGCACGAGTCGCTGTACAGGCACGTTCTGAACCAGAAAGGCACATTGCTTTAAATGCTGCGCCTGTACATCGGCCGCCCGCATCACGTTGGTCATGCGGGTGTGCCGCACGAGTTCGAGAACGGCATCGCGTGCGCCCAACGATTCGATTCGGGTCTCGGACTGCCCTGCTCCTTCGAGCACATAAAGTCGGGAGATGGGCAGCGGCTGTTCCTGAAACCGCTCGACGGGGGCATCAATGCGCTTGGGCGAATTGGCGTGCAAGGCTGGCATGGACTCGTAGCGCGTACCTAACCAGCGCTCAGCTTCTGGCCTAAACTTAATCTGAGGAAAACCCGGCACCACCTGAATGGGGAGGTCACTCACGTCGAGCGCCAATACGTCGTCGTTCAGCAGCCGGTATCCCTGCTGCACGAAGTACCCGGCGAGAGTAGATTTGCCCCAGCCCGAATCTCCGACGAATGCGATAGCACGCCCATCTTTGGCCAGTCCGGCTGCGTGAAGCACGAGCAACCCTCTTTGCCTCAGCAGGATAGACATGAGCACGCCCAGCACGTAAACGCGGATTTCGTCCTCCGGGACGGGCCTGATCTCGTCAACGATAATCAGGCTGCCCTTTTCCACACGAAAGCGGAGCACGTCGAGAACGCGCCCCGTCACACAGGAACCACCATTGCCTAAAGCGCCAGCCTCTTCGTCAGGAAGGGGCTGGCGCTTGATGTAGGCAACTGGTGGCTCTTGAGACGTGGGAAGCTCAGGCAGCGCAATGTCGGACGCAAAGGTGAGCCCGTAGGCCCTATAGGTCTGCATCA
>CBDUBO010000209.1:0-5107 GCA_965365405.1 uncultured Rhodothermales bacterium
GTCGCGCGGGTAGCGCGTCATGTGGCGCGGGTGGAGGTTGAACATCACCTCGTAGTAGGCCGGATTTTCGAGCCCGAAGCGCACGTAGGCGGCGCACATGGCCCGCAGGCGCGCGAGCGGCTCGGCGGCCTGCGCCTGCGCAGCCACGACGGACTCGTTGAGGCGCTGCATCCCGTCGTCGATGAGGGCGTGGAAAAGGGCGTCCTTGTTGCGGAAATAGAGGTAGATGCTCGTGGCGCTGTAACCGATGCGGTCGGCCACCTTGCGCATGCTGATGCCCGCGTACCCGTCCTCCAGGAGCAGGTCGCGGGCGGCGCCCAGGATGGCGTCGCGCAGAGAGGTGGTGGTGTCGGGTTCGGCCATGCGCTTAACGGTGTTAACTTAACAACGTTAAGGAGGCTTGTCCAGTACCCGTTCGCTGTTTCTGCACAAAAAAGGCAGGCGGCCCCGTGGGGCCACCTGCCAGTAGATGCAGCGGTGCGGGGTGGTCAGCGCCCGGCCAGTCGCACGAGGCGCACGTTGCCGACGCCGCTGCGCAGCGCCAGACGCGGGCCGCCGCCGCTGATGTCGCCCGAGAACGTCTTGGACATGAAGTTGCCCTTGACTTCGAGGCCAAACTCGCACGAGGCCGACCCGATGCCGGTGCCCGCCTCAACGGCGAAGCCGATGCCGGGCCGCACCTCGGCCGTCACGTTGCCCGCGCCGCTTTCGAGCGAAACGCTGCCGCGGGGCTGCGCTGGAAACTCGGCTACGACGTTGCCCGCGCCCGTGCGCACGTCGAGCGCGCCGCGCACGTTGGAGAGCCGCACGTTGCCGGCCCCCGTCGAGAGGCGTACGTCACGCCGCACGTCCACCACCTCGACGTTGCCCGAACCGGAGAACACTTCCACGGGGCCGTCCACGCCGCGCAACTCGATGTTGCCCGCGCCCGCACGCCCGTTGACGGCACCACCCAGTCCTTCGACCACGATGTTGCCCGCGGCGGCGTCGAAGCGGACGTGGTACTCGTGCGGGACGGTAACGATGAAGCGCACGCGCACGTCGTCGCGTCCGCGCCAGCGCCGCCACACGTTGCTGCCCTCTTCGAAGGCAGAGGCCACGCGCACGTCTGCGCCGTTCTGGAGGATGCGCAGGTCGTGCCGCTCCCATACGCGCTTGGCCTCCTCGTTGTCACGCACGTCGGCTTCGCGCTCCACGACCACCTCTACGCGGTTGCCCCGTGCCATCCTGACCTCGATGTTGCCGCGGTCGGCATCGATGAAGAACGTGCCGCCGAGCTCCACGGTAAAGGTGCGGCGCACGGTATCTTTGACCTCGATGGCAAGCGAAGGAGGCGCACTGGCCGCATGGGCCACCAAGGGCAAGGCGCAGAAAAGCAGCAATCCCAGACCAGAACGGGTACTAAGCATGGCGATAGGGATAAAAGTTCGTGATAGACTTCCCGCACGTACGGCACGATGTCACATAGGTTACGCGCTGCTTTTCCTCGTGACCGTCGCCGCGGGCTGTGGCACGACGGCCCCCGCGGTCCACGCGCCCGCCGACGGGTTGGTAGTTTGGGCGCCGGTGGACTCGCTGCAACGCCTGCTGCCCGCCGATGTGCGCGTTTATGCAGGGGTCAACGCCGATTTGCCGCTGCGGGCGTGGCTCGTGCGGCTGCCGTCCCGTTACGCCGCGCGCGTCGTGGTGTCGGACGATACCTCGGACGTGCGCGAGACGACTTCTTCGTTTGCGCAAGATGCAGGCGCGTGCGTCGCCGTCAACGGGGGCTACTTCAGGATGGGTAATTTTCCCGCCTCGGCGGTGGGCCTGCTCGTGCAGGAAGGGCGCATCAGCGCCGAGGCCACAGACGCCGCAGGGCCGGACAGCGCGCGCCAGGCTGTTGCCCGCGCTGCCATCGGACGCATGTCGGACGGCAGATACGAAACGGGCTGGATCGCGCAGCAGGGCGACGCGCTTCTCCGGCTCGAACGCCCCGTCCGTCCCGGCCAGACGCCCCCCGCAGGCCATCGCTGGCAACCTCTGGAAGCGATGGGGGCCGGGCCGATGTTACTCCTGAACGGCCAGTACCGCATTACGGCATGGGAGGAAGGCTTCGGCTACACATCCATTCCCAACCGGCATCCGCGTACGGCGGCGGGGGTGGCGGCCAACGGGGACCTGCTGCTCGTGGTGGTGGATGGACGGCAGGAGGCGAGCCGGGGCGTGGACCTGGCCGAACTGGCCCGGCTGATGCGCGAAGCCGGTGCCCGCGATGCCCTCAACCTCGATGGCGGCGGCTCTTCTACGCTCGTCGTGCAGGGGCGATTGGTGAACCGGCCCACGGGCGGCACCTTCGAGCGGCAGGTGATGAATGCCCTCGTCGCATTTTGCGAGTAGCCGGAACGCCCCCTGCACGTCGCGTTGAACGCGCCCAGCCTCTTTTCTGTCATGCCCGAAGCGCCCCAGCCGCCGCCCATTCACGCGCTCAGCCGCCGCGCCTCGCGCGTGTTCGTAATCCTCTGCCTGCTCGTCATTCTGGCGACGGCGGTGGGGGCGACGTGGTTTCTGACCCGGTCGGCCCTCGAAAACCAGGCTCGCATTGAGGCCAACACCCGCAGCGCCGACAGCACGGCGGTGCGCGGCTTTGGCGTGACGGAGTACTGATGCGGCTGCTCGTCCTGCTCCTGCTCGTGGCCGCTGTGCCTTTTGCCGATCACCTGGCCCCCGGCCCGCGTCCGCGTCCAGCTAGCGACGAGACGCGCGCTGTGATCGGGCACTACGGCGAGGGACGCGAGGCGCTGCTCCTCTTCGAGCGCAACACGCTCGTGTACGCGCTTGCGGGATCGCGTCGGTTCGCGCTCCAGCGCGTGGCCCCGTGGACGTACGCCGCCGTCGGTGCGCCGGCCTGGCTGGGCGGCGACACGCTGCGCTTCGCGCCGGGCACGGCCTTCTCGCCCCAGTTCTCTACCCCTGCCCGCGTGTTCGCGCGCGAACCGCTCGGCCCTGACGAGGGCGACGTGTTTCGCATCGTGCCGCGCCGTCCCGTGGCCGACATCCGTGAGGAAGCGCGGCGGCAGCACTACCCGGAAGCGGGGACGGGCTCCGACCTGGTGGACCTGGAAGGCGTCGTGCCGCGCATTCGGCTGGACGTGCGCTACGCAACCGACAGCAACTTCATGGGCGCGGCCTTTTACAGCCAGGCGCGCGCCTTTTTGCAGCGTCCGGCAGCCCAGGCCCTTGCCGTCGTGGCGGATTCACTTGCGCCCTATGGCTACGGCCTCGTCATCTACGATGCTTACCGGCCCTGGTCGGTGACGTGGGCGTTCTGGGAGGCCACGCCGCCCGCGTTGCGGCACTACGTTGCCAACCCGGCCAAGGGCTCGCGCCACAACCGGGGCTGCGCCGTGGACCTGGGCCTCTACCACCTGGACACCGGCGCCACAGCCGAGATGCCGTCCGACTACGACGAGTTCACGCGCCGCGCCGATCCTTATTACCCCGGCGGGACGGCCCTGGCACGCTGGCACCGCGACCTGCTACGCCGGGCCATGCAAGCGCAGCGCTTCTCGGTCAACCCTGAAGAGTGGTGGCACTTCGATCTGGCGGGATGCGAATCCTACCCCGTGCAAAACATCCCCTTCGAGCGCATCGCAACGGCTTCGCAATAAGCGCATGCTTTCGCTGCACGATCCGGCACGTCGGTTGTATCTGTACAGGTCGTGCGGGTGCGCAACCTTTCAGAGGGCTCCCGTACGAAACCAACGCTTCTCTCGTTGGGAAGCAGGAGGTCTGGGAAACCTCCTTTGGTGATGTGATGGTGGAAGCCCTCCGGTGAAGCCCCGGGGGGCTTCTGTTTTTATGCCCCCTCGCCGCGGCGCACATAGCGCACGAACGTGAACGCCGGACATCCATTTTCGGACGGATGTGCCTCGCGCCACGCCTCCCTGAAAACCGGCCCCACGAGCGCCTCGAAGGGCGGAAAAAAGGTGTCGCCCTCGAAGTCGCCCTCGACGAGGGTCAACTCCAGCCGGTCGGCGCGGGGCAGAAACTGGCGGTAGATGTCGCCGCCGCCGCCGATGAACACGCGGGGCAGGTCGGAGAGCGCGTCTATCGCCGCCTCGATGGAGGGATAGACCTCGGCCTCCGGGTGATCGGGCAGCGCGCCGCGCGTGGTGACGACGACCATGCGGCGTTCGGGAAGCGGCCCGCCGAACTGGTGCAGGATGCTCTCGTAGGTTTTGCGGCCCATCAGCAGCGTCTCGCCGCGCGTCATGCGCTTGAAGTGCCGTAGGTCGGCAGGGATATGCCAGGGCAACTCCATCCCGTTCCCGATCACGCGGTTCTCGCGGGCAACGGCGGCAATGAGGACGATTTCAGGCATGGAGCATCAGACGGCGACGGGGGCTTTGATGGACGGGTGCGGATCGTAGCCCGTCACCTGCACGTCGTCGAAGGTGTAGTCGAACAGCGTTGGAGCCTTACGTAGTTCGAGGCGGGGAAGGGCGCGGGGCGCACGCGCAAGCTGCTCGTCCACCTGATCGAGGTGGTTGACGTACAGGTGGCAGTCGCCGCCCGTCCAGATGAAGTGGCCCACGTCCAGCCCCGTCTGCTGCGCCACCATGTGTGTGAGGAGCGCGTACGAGGCAATGTTGAAAGGCACGCCGAGAAAAGAGTCCGCCGAGCGCTGGTAGAGCTGACACGACAGCCGCCCCTCGGCCACCCAGAACTGAAAAAGCAGGTGACACGGTGGAAGCGCCATCTTTTCGACCTCGTCGGGCTTCCACGCCGACACGATGAGGCGGCGCGAGTCGGGGTTCTGACGGATCGCGTCGAGCAGTTCGGTCATCTGGTCGCGGACGGAGCCGTCGGCACCTTGCCAGCGCCGCCACTGCTTGCCATAGACGGGCCCGAGGTCGCCCCAGGCTGCTGCAAAAGCCGCGTCCACAGCAATGCGCGCCTCAAAGTCGGCCTGCGAGATTTCGTCCCCCGTTTCGCGGCGGTAGCGGGCCAAGGGCCAGTCCGTCCAGATGCGCACGCCCTCTTGCACGAGCGGGCGAATGTTGGTTTCGCCGCGCAGAAACCACAGCAGCTCGTGGACGACGCTTTTGAGGTGGACGCGCTTGGT
>CBDUBO010000210.1:0-5106 GCA_965365405.1 uncultured Rhodothermales bacterium
GTCGGGCTCCTGCACGGCGGCAGAAGGGGCAGCCGTTGCACACGACTCCGACCCGAGGGCGCCGGGCGCGGGCCGGTGCGGGTCTACCGGCACGAAGCCCTGAGCCGTGTACTCGTAGAAAAAGGTGTCTTCCGGAGCCGGTTCTGGCACCGCCCACCGGGCAGGCGCTGATGCGACAGGCTCCGCCTCCCTCTCCACCACTTCTTCTGCTGGTGCCCCCGACTCGTATCCGGGGGGCGCCCACTGCGCCCCCAGAGAGGCGGCGTTCACGTCTGCCTGAATCGGTGAATAAGGATCAGGTCTCGCTGCGCCCCCGACCTCTGCAGGTGTATCCTGCTCGTGCGGCTCAGACGCCTGTTCGGCAGGCCAGGACAACGGAGATACGTCCAGCACGGGTATCTCTGCATAGTCGGCCCCGGTGACGTAGCGTTCCGGGTCGGGCAACGGCTCCTGCACCTTCCCGGCCGTCCGCGCACGGCCATAGGCCTCGTACACGTCTTCACAGCGCCGGTACTTGACGTACAGGACGGCGGCGAGCCCGCCTGTGCCGACGAGCAGCACCAGCAGGGTAGCCAGCAGGATAGGATCTACGTACATGCGCGCAGCGGGTGTGGGGGGACACACTTCGGTCCTTGCACAAGCATTGTGCCCGGCGCGATTCTGCGCCTTCTGAGAGGGGGCCGGTATCACTATGATACGCAGCCCCAAAAGAAAGGCCGCCCCACCTCAATGGCAGGGCGGCCCTTCATGGCGCGTCGGCAGAACTCAGTAGCCCTCGTTCTGCGTCAGGTTTTTGTTGATGTCAATGTCGCGCTGGGGGATGGGCCAGAGCGTCTTGTTCTGGTTGGGCACACCCAGTTCGCTGACGGCCCGCCCGGTGCGGACGAGGTCGTGCCAGCGGTGTCCTTCAAAGGCCAGTTCCAGGCGGCGTTCGGCCAGAATGGCGTCCAGCAGGGCGCTGCCCGTCACGTTCTGCAGGGCGGGCAGGCCGGCCCGCGTGCGGATCTGGTTGAGCAGGCTCAGCGCTTCCGCCTCATTGGCTCCACCGCCCAACTCGGCCAGTGCCTCAGCCCGCGTCAGCACCATCTCGGAGGAGCGGAGCAGGTACACGGGGTCGTCGTCGGTCTGAACGCGGTTGTATTTGACGATGGTGGGCTGGCCCGAAACCGTCGCCACGTTGAGCGGCGTGCGCGCGTCGCTGGCGGTAAAAGCCGCCCGGATGCTGGCCGTCGGCGCGTACTCGTAGCGCCCACCCGCGTTGGTCGGGAAGGCGAAGAACGACAGCGAGTTAGCATCCTGGGTGCTGTACGCCAGCGTCCAGATGGCGTCGGGCGCGTAGCCGGTCGTGGTGAGCGGAGCCAGCGCGAGGGTTTCCTGCGCCTTGGCCGCTGCCTGCTGCCACTGCTCGCGGTACAGGTACACACGGGCCAGCAGGCCCTTCACGCGCGCGGGCAGTACGCCAGCCGCTTCAGCCTCCGTGAGGTCTTTCACGATCTGGTCGTATACCTGCTCGCGGGTAGCACGGCTGAGGAATACGTCTGCGGCTCCTTCCGAGGGCGCCAGCGCCAGCGGCACCCCACCAAACCAGCGCACCAGGTTGTGGTACGCAAACGCCCGCAACACCTTCGCCTCCCCGATGATGGCGTCCCGGTTGGCAGCCGTAAAGCCGGCCCCGGGCGCCACGTTCGGGCCGTTGGCGATGATGTTGTTGGTGATATTGATGAGGTAATACGAACCCTGCCACTGGCCACTGGCCTCGGCATTGTTCGTCGGCATGTTGAAGTTATCCACCTCCTGCCAGGACGGGTAGGAGCCCGAATGCAGGGCATTGTCCGAAGCCAGTTCGGGCATGATGATGTAATCATCGGCGAAGCCCTGGACGCCGTCGTAGGCGCCCACGAGGGCTGCGCGGAGGTTGTCGCCGCTCGTGAACACGTCGTCCGTGGGCAGCGCAGTGCTGGGCGACGTGTCGAGCACGTCGCAGGCGGGCAACGTCACCACGAGGAGCAACGCCAGGTATAGAGAAAGTCGCTTCATATTCGGAAAGGGTTTAAATGGAGGGCGCACCGGCTCAGAGGGTGAGGCGGGCTCCCAGCGTGAAGCGCGTGGACTGCGGGTAGGTGAAGAAGTCCGTGCCAAACGAGACGTTCGAGCGGTCGAACGTGCTCACTTCGGGGTCGAGACCGCTGTACTTCGTCGAGGTCCACAGATTCTCGCCGATGAAGAAGAGGCGGAGGCTGCGGATGCCCACGTTCTGCGTGTAGCGCACGGGGATGCCGTACGAAACCGACAGGTTCTTCAGGCGGATGTACGAGCCATCCTCGATGAAGTAGTCCGAGTCACGGTCGTTGTCGTTGGGGTCGTTGACCGTCGTGCGCGGGATGTCGGTGTTGGTATTGTCCGGCGTCCAGCGGTTGAGGCCGACGGCATCCGTGCCGAAGCCCTGCCCGATCTGCTGGTTGAACTGGGCCGTCGAGTTGAGCACGTCGTTGCCCACCGAGAACTGCAGAAAGGCGCTCACTTCGACGCCGTAGAGACGGAACGTGTTGGTGAGCCCGCCGAAGAAGTCCGGGTTGGGGTCGCCGATAAAATCCTTGTCGTCGGCGTCGATGATGCCGTCGTCGTTGAGGTCCACGAACCAGCGGTCGCCCAGGTACGTGCCGCCCTGCGGCCGGAAGCCCGCACGCAGTTCGGGGTTCTGGAAGGCGCGGGCGCCGTTCTGGTTGCAGGTGGCACCCGTGCGGTCTTTGCAGATCTCGGCTTCGCTCTGGATGATGCCGCCCACTTTCCAGCCATAAAAGGCTCCCAAGGGCTGCCCTTCGGCCAGGCGGCTACCGAAACCACTGTCGGAAGGATCACCCACACCGTCGCCGTCGGCATCGACGAGCTTGAGCACGGTGTTGTTGTTGGTGGAGATGTTGAAGCTCGTCTCCCAGTTGAAGTTGCGCATCTCGATGTTGCGCGTGTTCAGCTGAAGCTCGAAGCCTTCGTTGCGGATCTCGCCCAGGTTGGCCGGGCGGCCGCCGTAGCCCGTCGTCCAGGGCTGCGGCTGCGTGCGCAGGATGGCGTCGGTGTCCTTGCGGTACAGTTCGACGCTGCCGCCGAGCCGGCCGCTGAGGAATCCGAAGTCGAGTCCGAGGTTGAGCTGCGTCGTCTCCTCCCACGTCAGGTCGGGGTTGCCGAGCTGCGAGGGCGCGATGCCGGGCTGCCCGTTGTAGCTGGCACCCGACGCCCACAGCGGGCGGGCGGCAAAGTTGCCGATCTCCTGCTGCCCCGTGATGCCGAACGAACCGCGGATCTTGAGCAGGTCGAGCCAGCTCACGCCCTGCAGGAAGTTTTCCTGCTGCGCGTTCCAGCCCAGCGAAAAGGCCGGGAAAACGCCTGTGCGGTTGTTCTCGCCAAAACGCGACGAGCGGTCCACACGCACCGTGGCCGTGGCGAGGTACTTGTTGTTGTACGCATAGTCCGCCGTGCCGATGAGCGACTCGAGGCCGCTTTCGGTCGCGCTCGAGAACGCGTTCTTGTCGGCGGCGATGTCAATGGCGTAGATGTCGTCCGAGACGTAGTTGGAACCCGTCAGCGTCAGGAATTCCTGATCGTTGCGCTCGAACGAGAAGCCGCCCAGCACCGACACGTTGTGCACGCCGTTGATGAGGCTGCGGTAGTTCACCGTGCCCGTGGTGATGTAGTTCTGGTAGAACGTGACGGCCTGGATGCGCGCGCCGGAGGGCGAGCCCTGGCTCGTGAAGCGCGGCGAGAAGCGGTCTTCGTCCAAGTCGAAGCGGTCGAGGCCGAGTTCGATGCGGCCCGTCAGGCCGGGCACGAATTCGTAGCTGAGGCCGATGTTACCGAGAAACTTGGTGTCCACGCCCTCGAAATCCTTCTGCGCCTCAGCTATCGGGTTGGCGAATGCGCCCGCAGCCGGGTTGAACGTCGTGTTCGTCGAGTCGGTGTAGACGGGCAGGTTCGGCTCGGCCAGCAGCGCGTTCGTGAGCACGCCGTAGATGAAGTTGTCGTTGCCGATGCGGGCCGTCGTGGCGCGGTTGTAGCTCGCCTTGGCGAAGAGGGTGCCCTTGTCCGCCCAGCGGTGGTCCACGTTCACCATGCCGTTGAGGCGCTCGAAGCCCGACTTGATGATGGCGCCTTCTTCGTCCGAGTAGCCACCCGACACGCGGTACTTGGTGCGCTGGTTGCCACCCGAAATGGCCAGGCGGTAGTTCTGCACCAGACCCGTCTGCGTGATGGCGTCCCAGTAGTTCGTCGTGTTCTGGTTGTTCGGGTCGCCGTAGAAGGTGACGTTGGCATTGTTGGTGCCGGGGCCGAGTTGGTTCACGCGACCCTCGTTGCGCAGCATGATGTAGTCGCTGCCGGAGAGCAGGTTGGGCGAGGCGTTGTAGTAGCTCGAACCGAGGCTCGACTCGAACTCGATGTCCGTCGAGCCGGCCTGGCCACGGCGCGTGGTGATGAGCACGACACCGTTGGCCGCGCGCGTGCCATAGATGGCCGTAGCTGCCGCGTCCTTGAGCACCTCGATAGAGGCGATGTCGGACTGGTCGATGGTCGCCAGCGCGTTGAGGCCCTGGTTGCCAGCGTTGAGGCTTGAGAAGCTGTCGGAGGAGACCGGCACGCCGTCCACCACGTACAGGGGCTGGTTCGAGCCCGAGATGGACGTGGAGCCGCGCACGCGCACCGACACGCCGCCGCCCGGCGTACCGGACGAGCGCAGCACCGTCACACCGGCCACGCGGCCCTGCAAGAGCGCGTCCGCCGACTGCGGGGGCGTCTCGCGCAGTTCAGCGCCGTCGATGCTGGAGATGGCCGTGGACACGTTGCGGCGCTCGGTCGTCGAGTAGCCCGTCACGACCACGTCGTCGAGGCCAAGCACGTCCTGCTCGACGGTGAAGTTGGCCGTAGCCGTGCCGCTCTCGGTGATCACCACCTGCTGTGTGGCGCGTCGGTAGCCGATGGCGCTCACCACGATGGTGTAGGTGCCCACGGGGGCCGAGAACGAATAGTTGCCCTCGATGTCGGTGGCCGTACCGAGGGAAGTACCCTCAAGGGTCACGTTGACACCGGGGACGGGCAGACGGGTACCGCGCTCTATCA
>CBDUBO010000211.1:0-5104 GCA_965365405.1 uncultured Rhodothermales bacterium
CAGCAGGTTGCGCCAGAACGCCGCCCGGCTGCCCGTGCGCGGCCCCACCACGATGCGGTCGCCGCCATAGGTGACGTCGCCCACGATGGGGTGGCCGAGGTGGCGGGCGTGAACGCGGATCTGGTGCGTGCGCCCCGTTTCGAGGCGGAAGTGGAGCAGCGCCGTGTAGGCGTGCCGTTCAGTGGTTTCGTAGTGCGTAACCGCGTGCTTGCCCCGCTCCGGGCGGACGACGGCCATCTTCTTGCGGTCGCGGGGGTCGCGTCCCAGTGCGGCCGCTACCGTGCCCACCTGCGGGTCCGGGTGTCCCCACACGAGCGCCTGGTAGCGCCGGTAGATGCTGTGATCCACGAACTGCCGCGCCAGGTGCGCGTGCGCCACGTCGTTTTTGGCCACGACCAGCAGGCCCGACGTGTCCTTGTCGATGCGGTGGACGATGCCGGGGCGCAGTACAGGCTCGCCCGCCGCCTCCACGTTTACCGCCGAAAGCCCCAGTTCTTCGTCGTCCGGCTCGTCGTCGCCCTCGTCGAGCGCCAGCGTGCCCGCGCCGACATGGTGGAGCAGCGCGTTGACGAGCGTGCCCGAGCGGTGCCCATAGGCCGGGTGTACCACCATGCCGGCGGGCTTGTTGACGACGAGCAGGTCGGCATCCTCGAACACGATGTCGAGCGGGATGGGCTCCGGGGCGGCCACGATGGGTGGCGGGCGGCGCACCCGGCACACGATCACGTCGCCTGCCTGCACGGGCTGCGACACGCGTCCGGCCACCCGCCCGTTGACCGCCACACGCCCTTCGCGTATGCCCGCCTGCACCTTTGCGCGCGTCGCGTTGGCGACCTTCGCCGTCAGGTACACGTCCAGCCGTTCCCGCTCGCGGTAACCCGGCGGCACCTCGACGGTCAGGATCGTCTCCTCCACTTCGTTCATGTTCAGGGCGAGTGTAAAAATTCGGTCTAAGCGCGTGGGCGGCGCAGGGCGCAGAACGCGGAGGCGCCAGGGGCATTGGCGGCTCCCCAATGGGCGTGTAGCTTTGGCGGCAACGGCCAGCGGTCCTATCAGACCACCTGCCTCCAAACTACGCGACGTGAGATCCACCCGAAGCACGTGACGCAACTCTACCGGCCCGCAGGCAACACGTCGGACCCCGAACAGGTGCCTCGCACCCCGCTCGACAATGGAGAGCCGGCACAGACCGGGGCGGCGTGGAAAGAAGCAGACCACGAGCGCTACCGGCGTGCCCTCGAAGCGGCAGGCGTGGGCACGTGGGAGTGGCACCTTCCCACAGACGCCCTCCGCATGGACGAGGCCGAGGCGGCGCTTACAGGGCGCACTCCCGACGTGCTCACGACGGCCACCGCCTTTTTCGCGTGCGTCCACCCGGACGACGCCGAGGCTCTCCAGCAAAACCTCCAACAGGTGCTCGAAACGGGCGCCGAGTACGGCCACGAGTTCCGCGTGCTCTTGCCCAACGGTACGATCCGCTGGCTGGCCGGCCGGGGCCGGGTAGTGTGCGACGCCGATGGACAGCCCGAACGGATGTTTGGCGTCAACTACGACGTGACCAGCCGGAAAGAGGCAGAGATAGCGCTCAGAGAGCGAGAAGCGCAGTTCCGCGAGGTGTCCGCGCTGCTGTCCGACTACGCCTATTCCGTTCGGGTTCTGCCCGGCGGTGGCACCGAGCGGGAGTGGACGACGGGTAACTTCGAGCAAGTCACCACCTATTCTGCCGAGGAGTACGATGCCGCGGGCGGCGTGCAGGCGCACCTCCACCCGGACGACGGGGAGGCGTTCGAGCGGTGGACAGAGGCGTTGCTGCGCGGCGAGACAGCCACTGCCGAACTGCGCATCCGCACCCGCGATGGCAGCTACCGCTGGATCTCCAACCGCGCCCGCGTCGAGTTCGGTCCGGAGGGGCAGCCCGTCCGCGTCGTCGGCGCGTCGAACGACATCACCAGCCGCAAAGAGGCCGAGCAGGCGCTCCGAGAGCGCGAGGGGCGCTATCGCACCCTCTTCTCCTCCATTGACGAAGGGTTTAGCCTGTGCGAGATGATCGTGGACGAAAGCGGGCGCGCGGTGGATTACCGCTTCATAGAGGTCAACGGCGTGTTCGAGGAGATGACGGGCCTGGCCAATGCCGCCGGGCACACGGCCCGCGAACTCGTGCCCGGCCTCGAAGACTACTGGATCGAGACGTACGCGCGCGTGGGCCTGGGTGGCGAGTCGCTGCGACTCGAGAACGGCTCGGAGGCGATGGGGCGGTGGTTCGACGTATATGCCTCGCCCTTCGGACCCAAGGGAAGTGGCAAATTCGCCGTCGTCTTCAAGGACATCACTCGGCGGCGCGAAGCCGAGCGCAACGCGCACTTTATAGCTGAACTCGAACGCGCCCTCCAGCCCCTCACCAACCCCGACGCCCTCATGGCGACCACGGCGCGGATGCTGGGCGAGCACCTCGCCGCCGACCGCTGCGCCTATGCCACCGTCGAGGCGGACGAAAACCACTTCTTCATCCCCGGCGACTACACGCGCGGGGACGCGCGCAGCATCGTCGGGCATTTCGCTTTTTCCGACTTCGGCGCGGAAGTGCTGCGCCTGATGCGCGAAAACCAGCCGTACGTCGTACACGACATTGACGCCGAGGCCCCGCCCGGCCTCGACCTGAGCGCGTACCGGCAGACGCAGATTCAGGCCGTTGTCTGCGTGCCGCTCCACAAAAACGAACGGCTCGTGGCCGCGATGGCCGTTCACCAGACGACGCCGCGCCGCTGGTCGCCCGTCGAGATCGAGACGGTCGTCACGGTCGTGAACCGCTGCTGGGAGTCGCTGGAGCGGGCGCGGGCCGAGGAGGCGCTGCGCACGCGCACCGAGGAGTTCGCCGCCCTCGCCGACAACATCCCCCAACTGGCCTGGATGGCCGAGGCCGACGGGGCCCTGTTCTGGTACAACCAGCGCTGGTACGACTACACGGGTACCACGCCAGAGGAGATGATGGGCTGGGGCTGGCAGAAGGTGCATCACCCCGACTACGTAGAGCCCGTGACGGTGCTGTTCAAAACGCACGTCGAGAGCGGCGAACCGTGGGAGGACACGTTTCCACTGCGCGGGCGGGATGGCCGGTTTCGCTGGTTTCTCTCTCGCGCCTATCCCATCCGCGATGAGTCCGGGCACATCGTGCGCTGGTTCGGCACCAACACAGACGTGACCGAGCAGCGGGAGATGGAGGAAGCCCTTCGCGCCAGTGAAACGCGCTTCCGTAGCATGGCCGACGCAGCCCCGGCTATGTTGTGGGTAACCGACGCGGAAGGGCAATGCACGTTTCTGAGCGAAGGATGGTACGAGTTCACCGGCCAGACGGAGGCGACGGGCCTGGGCCTGGGCTGGACCGACGCCGTCCACCCCGACGACCGCGAACTTGCCGGGGCCACGTTTCTGGACGCCTCCGCTCGGCGTATTTCCTTTGCCTTCGACTACCGACTCCGTCGCGCCGACGGCACCTACCGGTGGGCCGTGGACGCCGGCAGGCCCCGTTTCGCGCCCGACGGCACGTTTCTCGGCTTCGTCGGCTCTGTGTTCGACATCACCGACCGCAAGGAGGCGGAGGAGGCGCTGCGCAAAAGCGAAAACCACTTCCGCCAGCTGGCAGAAGCCATTCCCGACATCGTCTATACCAGCGACGAACTGGGGCGCGTGGATTATCTCAACGGAAGCTGGTACCGCTACACCGGTCATGGCTCTTCGCGTGACCTTTCAGCGGCCGTAGCTGCTGCCCTGCACCCCGACGACGCCCGCCGCCTGGAAGGCACTTGGGGCAGGGCCTTTGCAGACGGACAGCCTTTCGAGGCCGAAATACGCCTCCGACGCCACGACGGGGCCTACCACTGGTTTATCACGCGCGTGGTACCCGTGCGCGACGACGATGGCGACGTGGTGCGCTGGTTCGGAACGTCCACCGACATCCACGCGCAGAAAGCGCTGGAGGCCGAACTCGAAGGCCGCGTGGCAGCGCGCACCGCCGAACTGGCCGAGGCCAACCAGGCCCTCGAACTGCGCAACCGCGAACTCCAGGAGTTCGCCTACGCCGCCAGCCACGACTTGCAGGAGCCGCTGCGCAAGATTCGCACGTTTGCCGACCTGCTGGCGGCAGATTTCGGCGAGGGCCTACCCGACGAGGCGCACCACTACATGAGCCGGATGCAGAGCGCCGCCGGGCGTATGTCGAGCCTCATCAGCGCCCTGCTCACGTTTTCGCGCGTGTCCACGCATAGCACTGGCTTTTCCGATGTAGATCTGAACGAAACGGTGCGTTTGGTGCTGTCCGACCTCGAAATGCTGGTGCGCGAAACCGGGGGCACCGTAGAGGTGGAACCGCTGCCCACCATCGAGGCCGATTCCACGCAGATGCAGCAGCTTCTGCAGAACCTGATCGGCAACGCGCTCAAGTACCGCCGAGACGAGGTGCCGCTGCGCGTTTGCGTGCGCGCGCGCATCGAACCAGCTGGCGAATCTTTGCCAGGAGAGGTGTGTCGCATCGAAGTCGAGGACAATGGCATCGGCTTCGAAGAGAAGTACGCCGACCGCATCTTCGCGCCTTTCCAGCGCCTGCACGGTCGCAGCCAGTATGAGGGCACAGGCATCGGGCTCGCCATCTGCCGCCGCATCGCCGAGCGCCACAGAGGCCGCATTACCGTCCGCTCGAAGCCCGGCGAAGGATCGACGTTCGTCGTCAAGCTACCTGTTCGGCAGCCTGACCCTGAGGGCGCGTAAGGCTCCTCACGCCGTCTCGCCGACGCACACGCTGCCGCGCCCGCCGAGGGCATTGCGGAAGGTGTCTGCAAACGCGTCGGACTGAGAGCGCGCCACCGCCACGTCCATCTCGGTCTGCTCTCCGTAGCGCGTTGCCTCTGTGACGGCATCGAACTGCGCGAGCGCGTGGAGGGCGGGCGAGGTGTCGGCGTAGTCGAAGGCGACGGTGAGGCGCGTGCGGCGCACGTGCTCGCGCTGCCCGGCAGCGTCGAGGGCGAGGGCGGCAGCCTCCCCGTAGGCGCGGATGAGGCCGCCGGTGCCCAGCTTGGTGCCGCCGTAGTAGCGCGTCACGACGACGAGCGTG
>CBDUBO010000212.1:0-5102 GCA_965365405.1 uncultured Rhodothermales bacterium
GGAAGGCGGTTGCTGGCCTCCGGCTGGGTGCACCCACGACGGAAGAAGGCGTGGGCCGCTGGCGCGACCTGATGCCGTTTCTCGAAGCGACGCTGGGGCCGGGCGACGGCATCGTGCTGGTGACCGCGCGGCAGGGTTCGCTGGCGTGGCGTGCTTCGCTGGAGCGCCTGCCGCGCCTGTTGGGCCGCCGCTTCAACAGCCACTTCCTGCTCGTCTGCTACCCCGCGCAGGTGCCCATCTCGGAACTGTTGCCTGCCCATCTGCGGACGGGCGAGCGGGCCGTGCTCGACTGGCTCCGGCCCGAGCACATCGTACTCGACCTGGAGCCGGGAACGCCGGAGGAAATCTACCGGCAGATGGTGGCGGGGCGGCTGCCCGATCCCGCCTCAGAGCAGCACGCGCTGAGCACCCTTGCAGGGGCCAGCAGCGACGCCAGCCCCGAACTCAGGCCCGGCGTGCTACTCAACCACTGCCGTACCGACGCCCTCAAACGCCCCGAGGTCGTCGTAGGCGTGCAGCCCGATGGGGTCCAGCTGCCCGGCGCGTCCGGGCCGGTTTACGTCCTCATCGTGCTGCTGGCACCCGCGTACGTTCCATCAGCACGCTATCTGGGCTGGCTGGCCCTCATCAGCCGACTGGTGCGCGACGAAAAGGTGCTGGAGCGCCTCAAGGCTGCCCAAACGCCCGAGGAGGCGCGGCATGTGCTGCTGAGCACGCTGCAATCGCCGGAGGATAGCGCCGCCGAGGAGGTGGCGTAGCGTCTCGCGCTTCGCAGTACCCCACGGAAGTGTAACCTGTGGCAGGGGCGGATCGTCGTGACGAGAACCTCACCCGGAAACCAGTGGATCTCCTCCTCAACGCCGTGCTGCTCGCGGCTGCTACCGCCCCGTTCGTCGTGCTCGCCCTGTGGCGCGCGCCGCAGCGCTGGTGGGCGCCCGCGCTGCTCTTTCTCGCCCTCCTCGCGCTCGACGACGCGCTTACCTCGCTGCCGCAGCACGTGCAGGCGCTCCACGTGATCGGCGGGCGCTGGAACTGGGAAGGCAAAGTGCTCAGCGTTGTGGGTGCGTTGCTCGTGCTGGCGCTCACGTCGCTCACACGCCGCGAAGTGGGCCTCACGTGGCCGCAGCGGCCCGGCTCGCTGCGCTCCGCCGTGTGGCTCACGCTCGCGCTCACCGCCATCGGCTTTGGACTGGGCGTGGTGTTTGGCGGCGGGCGCTTCGGGGCAGAAACGCTCGCGTTTCAGCTCACGATGCCCGGCCTGGCCGAAGAGCTCGCCTACCGGGGCGTGTTCATGGCCCTGCTGCACCGGGCGATGCCCGGCGCCGAAGGGGCCAGGGCGTGGCTGCCCGTCGCGGTCACGTCCGTCGCCTTCGGGCTGTGGCACGGGCTGAGCGTGGAAGAGGGCAGAGTCGCCTTCGACGCCTTTTCCGCCCTATTTCCGTTTCTGGGCGGACTCGCCTTCGGATGGCTACGCGAAAAGACGGGCAGCCTCGTCTTTCCCACGCTCGCGCACAACCTGAGCAACACCGCCGGACTCTTCGGCGGGCTGCTGTAAACCCTACCGGGCACGGTTGTCGAACATGGCCGCGAAATCTGCCGTGGAGCGTCCGTTAGGAGCGTTTCCGGCGCGCATGGCGGCGTAGAAATCGGCGTCGTAAGGACGGGTGCGCACGACGATGGGCATGGGCAGGGCGTGGCCGAGCACGAGTGCCTGCTGCTTCGAGTCGAGCGAGGCGAGAATGGCGCGCAGCGCGGTCGCGCCGGCCGTGCCCACGAGCGCGGCAGCGATGTCCTTCTCGTCCGAAAGCTGGGCGACGAACTTGGTGCCGATCTGGCTCAGCACCTCGTCGTCAATGGCACTGGGACGCTGATCCACCACGAGGAGGGACACGAAAAACTTGCGCATCTCGCGGGCGATCTTGCCGAAGGGCGTCTCGCGCGCCACGCCGGGGGCGAGGAATTTGTGCGCCTCCTCGATGGTGATGAGCAGCTGCCGGGGCTTGTCGGCGGCGTTGCCCGAGCGCAGGTACGTCGTGGCCAGCTCCTCGTACTCGGCCCGCAGCCGCCGCGTGACCACGTTGGCCACGAGCAGGTACGTGTCGAGCGTATCGTAGCGCCCGAACTCAAACACGACGGACTTGCCGCCCCTGAGAAAGTCGAGGATTTCGCGCACCAGGTCGCGCTTGCCGGCAGAGGGTTCGAGGCTGAAGAAGCCCCGGTCTTTGAAGGCGCTGAGCTTGCGGCGCAGCGCTTCAAGTGAGCCCGGGTGCGCGCCCGTCTCCTGCGCCATCGTCTCGATGTCGTCGCCCTCGGCGCGCAAGAGGCGCGTCAGCCAGCCCGACTTGTACTTCTGCCGGAGCAGGCGGCTGCTCTCGGCGGCCGTCTCGTTCAGGTTGAGCGTGCTCTGGAGCGGCAGGATGTCCTCGGGTTCGATCTGGTCGGCGTAGAGAAACGCTTCGAGGTCGGGCGAGACGCCGCGCTTGCGAGTCGTCTCGGCGTCGAGCGAGACGATGACGACTTTGGAGGGGAAAAGCTGCTTGAGGCCCTGCACGTACTCTTCGTCCTGCCCGTCGCTCTCCTTACGCGCCCGCCACCCGTACTCGGAGTGCATGTCGAAGATGAGGTTGACGGCCTGGTCGGTTTTGATGGTGCCGGCCAGCAGCAGGCGCGTCACGAACGTTTTGCCGGTGCCCGTCTTGCCGAAAACGGCACTCGAGCGCTCGACGAACTTCTTCAGGTCGAGCGCGACGGGCACGGCGTCCATGCCCAGCGGGTTGCCGATGTTGAAAAAGCGCTGCGGGTCGTTGTGCTCGCTGCCGAAGATGCGCGCTACGTCGTCTTCGGTGGCGCGGGCGACAGGGGAGAAGTGCGCAGGGACAGTTTTGACGGGCCGGGGCGCTTCGCCGCTCAGGTCGTGCAGGCTGCCGTTGGGCAGCATCAGCATGGGCTTGAGCGAGATGGTGGCGTAGGTCGAGAGGCCCTGCATGACGCGGCGCAGCAACTCGGCTGCCTCCGGGGGCGGGTTGAGCAGGATGTTCTCGTTGGACGCGTCGATGGCCGCGTCGGTGATGAGGCAGAAAAAATCGTGCTGCGCGCCCTGCACGACGGCAAACGTGCCCGCGACCACTTCTTCGACCAGATGGCCAGCGTCGAGCTTCATTTCGACGCCGCCCGTGAGCGATCCGTGCGTGATGACGCCCAGCTTGTCGGGGCGCGCGTTGAGGTTTGCCATACCAGCGGAAACAGCCTGTTGAGGCGTTCAAGGTACGGCACGCGGGGTCGGGGTGCCGGGCCGCTACCGGGCCGTCGTGTGGCGGGCGGCGGGCGTGGAGGAAGCGCCCTCCGCGATGGACTCGGCGGCCTTCTCGGTGAGCAGGCCCGCGATGACGACGGTGAGCACTTCGGAAAAAACGCCCAGGAAAAACGTCTTGACGACGAACCGAACGGCGCGGGGCAGCAGCAGAAACAGGCCGACGCCGCCGGCGAGACCGAAAAGCCAGCGGGAGAATGGATCGCGTTGCATACGGGTGGATAGTGGGGACAGCCAAAGGTAGCGCGGCGCGGCCTGTGTGCCCGTTGACGATCCGGCAACATAGCGAGCGTTCAGGGCGCCTCGGCGTCCGGAGCGCGGGGATAAAGCCATGCCTGGACGCCCGCCCGCGCGCCGCCACGCACCTGGATGCGGGCTGGGGGCACGCCGAGCGCGCGCAATCGTGCCGCCGCAGTGTCGGCGGCGGCGCGGCTGTCGGGCCCATGTCGCAGCGTCAGGTAGAGACGGCTGAAGCGGCTGAGGCGGACGGCGAGGGCCGCCAGGTCGGCGCTATCCGGGCTGGTGGCGAGGGGCATGCGCAGAGGCACGTGGCGCGTGCGCAGCAAGAGGGGCTGACCGGTGAGGGCGCGCGTGAGCTGGGCCTGGAGCATGGCCGTGGCGTCGGTGGAGAGGGGACGCGCGGCGGCGTAGTCAAGTACGAGCAGAAGGGAGTCGCGGGCCGAAATCTGGAGCGTGTAATCGAGCACGGCGGCGCTGTCGGGCAGGGCCACGGCGTCGAGCGCGCTTTCGATGCGCGAGCGCGCAAAGCGCAGCAGGCCGGGCAGCTCCACCGGGCGCGTCGCGGTCTCGTCGGGGCGGGAGGTCGGCCCGCGCACCATCTCGGAAAGGCGCTCGATGTCCTCGCCCGCCGCCGGAAGCTGTTCGAGCACGACGGTAACGGGCTCGCCGGCGCGGGCAGAAGCGGTGCGCTCGAAGCGGTCGCGGTCTTCTTCGCCAAACCACGCCGCCGTGGCCACCCGCACGAATACCCGCGCCCCGGTCGGGTCTATCTGCACCTGCCGGCTGAGGATGGAAGAGCGGCCGGGCTGTTCGAACAGGGCCGCAGCATCGGTGGCGGCACGCTCCAGACGCGTTTCGCGGGCAATCTCGCGCAGCGAGGCCGTGAGGGGAAAGCCCACGAGCAGCACGAAGCCTGCCACCAGCCCGAGCCGCGTCTGCGGCGCGTTGAGGATGCCGAGGGAGCGGATGCCGGGCGCGAGGTCGAGCCATTTGGCAAAACCCCGATAGTCGGCGCTCTCGTGCCACGCGCGGGCTGCTTCGAGCACGGCGGGCCGGTGCATCCCGATAAGCAGAAACAGCGCCATGCCGCTGAGCACGATGCCGCCCAGGTTGGCGCCGTAGAGCAGCAGTGCGCCGCGGATAATGGACCAGTCGAAGCCGACACCGATGCCGAAGCCTGCCACGCCCAGCGGCGGCACAAGCGCGACGGCGATGGCCACGCCCGGCACCGCTGCCGACAGCCGCGAGCGCCGCGCCACCGTGACGACGGCTCCGGCCAGACCCGAAAACACGGCGATGGCGAGGTCGAGCGTCGTCGGGCGCGTGCGGGCCTGAATTTCGGGCGTGATGGTGTGGAAGGGCAGCAGGGCCGTCAGCAGGGCCGCCAGCAGCACCACGCCCAGCGTGCTCAGCACGATCACGACGATCATCTGCACGGCCAGCCGCCCGTCGCCCACGGCAAGCGCCAGGGCCAGCCCGACGATGGGCGCGAGCAGGGGCGCGATCAGCATGGCGCCGATGACGACGGCGGACGAGTTGAGCGCCAGCCCCA
>CBDUBO010000213.1:0-5093 GCA_965365405.1 uncultured Rhodothermales bacterium
CAGAACCGCGCACAGGGCCAGGACGTACGGCAGACGCTTTAGGGGCATTTCGGATTGCGCATTTGGGATTGCGGACTGGAAGGTCCCGCGCAGCATCAGAGCGATCTTGCACCGTCAACGTTCCGCGAACCCCACCCCGCAATCGAAAATCCGCAATCCATCCATGTCCCCAGTTCTGCAGGTAGAGCACCTGACGCAGCAGTACCAGACCTCCGACCACACGCTCACCGTGCTGCGAGACGTGTCATTCACGCTTGAAGCGGGCGGCACGCTCAGCATCGTAGGGCCTTCCGGCAGCGGCAAGACGACGCTGCTGGGCCTGTGCGCCGGGCTCGACCGGCCCACGTCGGGGCGCGTTGTGCTGGCCGGGCACGATTTAGGCGACCTGAGCGAGGACAAGCGGGCGGCGCTGCGGGGTGAGCGCGTCGGGTTCGTGTTCCAGACGTTTCAGCTCATTCCGACGCTCACGGCGCTGGAGAACGTGATGGTGCCCGCCGAACTACGCGGCGAAAAGGGCGTCCGCCAGCGTGCTCGCACCCTGCTCGAAAGCGTGGGGCTGGGCGAGCGGGTAGGCCACTATCCGTCCGAGCTTTCGGGGGGCGAGCAGCAGCGCGTGGCCATTGCCCGCGCCTTTATCAACCAGCCCGAAATCCTGTTTGCCGACGAGCCGACGGGCAACCTCGACGCCGACACGGCAGAGGCAGTCGAGGCGCTCTTGTTCAGCCTCAACCGTGAGCATGGCACGGCGCTCGTCGTGGTCACGCACAACCCCGAACTGGCGCGCCGCACCGAACGTGTGCTGACGCTGCGCGGCGGCGAGGTGGTGTCGGACCTGATTGCGCAGCCGTAAAGGGCGAGGGGAGGTCGGATTTCACGGCCTGCTTTCTCTCCCGAGATCCGAAATCAAAATAGCCCCGTAGCACAGCGTGCTACGGGGCTTTCGTGTCAGGCCGGGACGGGTGCTTAGAGCGTGTCCACGTAGTGCTGCGCCACGTCCTTGTAGTCGCCATAGACGGCGAGTTGGTAGGCGCTCTTGGCGGCAGCGGTGTTACCGGCCAGGCGCAGCGCCTCGCCCTTGGCGAAGTAGAGCGCCGCCTTGTCGTTGCGGTCGCGCGGCTCAAGGGCCAGGCCCGCGTCGGCGGCGGCAATGGCCTCCTGGTAGTTGCCCATCGCCGTGTGGGCACGCGAGAAGTAGAGCTTGGCCGTCGGGTTGGTGGCCAGCATCGAGTCGGCCGCCGTCAGGCGCGCAATCGCCTTCTCGGTAGCCGAGCGCGAGGCGCTCTTGCCCAGCAGCAGGCCGCCTTCGTCGGCAACGAGGTTGAGGAACGCCGTCGTCGTCTGCTCCTGGAGGTCGCCGTCGTTGGCTGCGAGCGCGACGGTCATGCCCTGCTGGAGCGCTTCGGCGGCCTCGTCGCTGCGGTTCAGTTCGCGCAGCGTCTTGCCCTTGCCCAGGTAGTTGTGCGGGTACGCCGGGTTGCTGGCGACGCCCGCTTCGTAGTGCGCGAGCGCACCTTCGTGGTCGTTGGCCTTGGTCTTGGCCACGCCGAAGTTGTAGTCGAGCTGCGCCATCACGCGGCGAGCGCGGCTGGCCGTCTCGGCATCTTCAGCGGCCTCGGCCCCTTCGGCGGCTTCCTTGAACTTGTTGTACGCCTCCTCATAGTTCTTGGCGCGAGCAGCCGTGAGGGCGGCGTTGAACGACTCTTTATACTCCTGCGCAAACGCCGACGTGGGGGCGAGGGCGACGAGCAGGAAGGCCAACAGCGCGAGTACGTGCTTCATACGGGAAAGAGTTGGGTTGGTGAGTGATGTTGTACAGAAGGGGGGTGCCAGAATCGTACCGGCAGAAGGGTACCGCCGAAAGAACGGTAAAGATAGGCGTTTATTGAGCTTCGGTGCCACGAAATCCTGCCGAAATGCCCGCCGGACTGACGCGGATTCCGAACACGGTGGCTGCCAAACAAGACACCGTGTCCGCTCAGAAGTTGGGCCCCATGGCGTTTTCGCGGTAGAAATCGTCCACAATCTTGACGGCTTCCACGGGGTCGTCCGTCAGGTGAAAGAGGTCGAGGTCTTCGGGCGAGATGTTGCCCGCTTTCAGCATCGTTGCTTTCAGCCAGTCCACGAGCCCGCCCCAGAACTGCGTGCCCACCAGCACGATGGGAAAGCGCGTGGACTTGCCCGTCTGGATGAGTGTGAGGGCCTCGAACAACTCGTCGAGCGTGCCGTAGCCGCCCGGCAGCACGATAAAGCCCTGCGCGTACTTGACGAACATCGTCTTGCGGACGAAGAAGAAGTCGAAGTTGATGAGCTTGTCGCGGTCGATGTACGGGTTGTGATCCTGCTCGTGGGGGATGAGGATGTTGAGCCCCACCGAGACGCCTTTCTCTTCGCGCGCGCCTTTGTTGGCGGCTTCCATCACGCCCGGCCCGCCGCCGGTGATGACGCCGTAGCCGCGCCGGACGAGTTCGCGGGCCACCTCGACGCCCATCTCGTACACCGGATCGTCGGGGCGGGTGCGGGCCGAGCCGAAGATGGAAACGCACGGGCCAAGGTTAGAGAGCGTCTCGAAGCCGTTGACGAACTCGCTCATGATGCGGAAAACGCGCCACAGGTCTTTGACCTGCTTGCGCTCCCACGCCACTACCTCTTGCTCAGTCATGCGGTCGGGCTGGGCCAGGGGGCGTTCGGGAAGAGATTCCATAGAGTTGGGAATAGTCAATTCGTCAATAGGCAATCCGGCAACGGTCAATGGGGGATGGCCTGTGTCTCCGTTGACCATTTACCATTGACGAATTGCCGAAGTGATCATTTAATAAAAAGGAAACCGCCCCACGACCAGAGGCCGGGGGCGGTTCCTGAAAAAGACGCAACCGCCTGGATTAGCGGCCGCCGCCCTGGTTGGCCTGCTGACGGAACTCTTCGTTGGCGAAGATGGCGATTTCGACGCGGCGGTTGAGCGCGCGGCCCGAATCCGTCTCGTTCGAAGCCACGGGAGCCGTCTCGCCCTTGCCGATGGTCGTGATGCGGCTGCGCGAGATGCCCTGGTTCATCAGGTACGCGGCGGCAGACTGCGCGCGCTGCTCCGACAGGCGGAGGTTGAAGTCGTCGCTGCCCACCGAGTCCGTGTGGCCGTAGATGACTACGTCGGTGTTGTCGTACTTCTGGAGGCTGGTGGCGAGGTCGGCCAGGTCGGCGCGGGCCTGGCTCTTGAGGTCAGCCTTGCCGAAGTCGAACAAGATGGCGTTGTCGAACGTCACCTGGATGCCTTCGCCCACGCGCTCGACGTTGGCATTGGCCAGCTCTTCTTCAAGCTCCTCGGCCTGCTTGTCCATCTGCCGGCCGATAACGGCCCCGGCGGTGCCGCCCACGGCGGCGCCGATGATGGCACCCTTGGCTGTGTTGCCCTGGGTGCGCCCGATGATGCCGCCGATAACGGCACCGGCACCGGCGCCAACAGCGGCGCCCTTGCCCGTCTTGTTCATGTTGGCGCAGCCCGTCAGGGACACGCCGCCCACGAGCAGGAGGGCGCTGAGAAAGAAGGTCGTGGTTCTGGAAACAGGTTTCATGGTCGTGATGGGAGGGATGGTAAATGGAGAAAAACGTCGGTCAGCGGTGCATCCCGACGAATCGCGTGCCGCTATGCGAATGCTACCCCGTCGGTTCTCGGAAAACGGCCCCTGATACAAGGGAATTACGAATCGGGCGCGTTTTGGCAAGGCTCCGGAGCACCGCCAGAGCCCGTCCTGACCAAAGTGAGATTGTCCACGATGCTGGACAATTCCGCGCCAAACGGTAACAGATCCGGGCGGGGGGTAGGACGTTATCTTCCGCCTGCACTATCTCTGTTTACTACCGTTCTAATGAAGCTCATCATCCCGATGGCCGGGCGCGGCACCCGCGTTCGCCCCCACTCCCACGTCACGCCCAAGCCGCTCCTCAACGTGCGCGGCAAAAGCATGGTGGAACGCATCGTCCAGACGTTTATGGACGTGCTGCCACGGCCGCTCACCGAGGCCATCTTCATCCTCGGCCCTGACTTTGGCGAAGGCGTGCGCGAGCAACTCCGCCAGATCTGCGCCGACTACGGCATCGGGGCGCACTTCGCCGTTCAGGAGCAAGCGCTCGGCACGGCCCACGCCGTCCACAGCGCCAAAGACCACCTCAGCGGCGAAGGCATCGTCGTCTTTGCCGATACGCTTTTCTACATGGAAAAAGGCCTCTCGCTCAGCGACGCCGATGCCATTGCGTGGGTCAAGCACGTGGACGATCCTTCGCGCTTCGGCGTGGCCGTGCGCGAGGGCGAGCGCATCGTGAGCTTTGTCGAGAAGCCTTCGACGCCCATCTCGAACGAAGCCCTCATCGGCATCTACTACTTCAAAGACCTGGGCGAATTCGGACGCCAGATCCAGCGCGTCATTGACGAGGACATCCGCGGCCACGGGCGCGAGTTTCAACTCACCGACGCCCTCGACCTGATGCTCAAGGATGGCAAGACGTTCAAAACTGCGCACGTGACGGACTGGCTCGACTGCGGCACCATCGAGGCGCTCGTGGATACGACGAAGACCATCCTCGAACGCGAGCAGGAGGGCCAGAGCGAGGGCACGGTGGAGAACAGCGTCGTCGTGCAGCCTTCGTACATCGGCAAGGGCGCCGTGGTGCGCGACGCCGTCGTCGGCCCGAACGCGTCCATCGAGGCCGGCGCAACCGTCGAGCGCTCGGTCGTGCGCGACACCATCGTGTTCTCCAACGGCCGCGTGGCCGACAGCACGCTGCGCGACTCGCTCGTGGGCCAGTACGCCGAGGTGAGCGGCGTGGCCCAGCCCATCAACGTGGGCGACCACTCGACGGTGAGCGGGCGCGGGTGATCAATGGTCAAGGGGCAACGTTCAATGGGCAATGGTCAATGATGAAGACGGATGTACCGACGACAATTGCCCATTGCCGAATTGACTATTGCCGAATTGACCCTTGCCCATGCACCTCTACCCTGACACGGCGGAAGCGAAGCTCGGCTTCGATGTGCTGCGCGAAAAGCTCACGGGCTACGCGCTGAGTCCCGTCGGGGCCGAGCGGCTGGCGGCGATGCAGCC
>CBDUBO010000214.1:0-5076 GCA_965365405.1 uncultured Rhodothermales bacterium
AGCAGGGCGGGCAGGTGTCGGTGCGCGGCGGCGAGCCGGCGCACAACCTGTTCCTGGTAGATGGCATTCCCCTCTACCAGCCCTTTCACGTGCTGGGCGAGCTGTCTGTCGTACCCGGCGATGCCCTCGCCTTTGCCGACGTGTACGCGGGCGCGTTTCCCGCACGCTACGGTGGGCGCATCTCGTCCGTCGTGGACGTGACGCTGCGTGGCGGCGACAAGCAGCGCTTCCGCGCCGACGTGTCGGCGGCCCCGCTGCTGAGCGCCGTTCAGATCGAAGGGCCGCTGGTGCCCGGGCGCGTCTCGGCGATCGTGTCGGCCCGCACGTCGCTGGCAGACCGCGTGGGCATCGGGCTGGCGCGCGAACCGTTGCCGTTTCAGTTCGGGGATGCCCTCGCCCGCGTCCACGCTTATCTGTCGCAGACGAGCAGCCTGGGCATCACGGCGCTGGGCAGCCGCGACCGCGCCGAACTGCGCACCGCGCTCGGGGCCGTGGGCGTTTCGGAGTGGCAGAGCGAGGGCGTCGGGGCGCGCTTCTCCTATCTGCCCATCACCTACGCCGTGCTGGCCGAGATCGAGGTGTTTTTCACCCGGCTCGACAGCCGCTTTCGCGCGCCGAGCCAGACGCCGCGCCGCTCGCTCGTCGAGGAGGGGGGCGGCAACTTCGGCTTCCGCTACCTGCTGGGCCGCAGCGAAGTTCACTTCGGCCTCCAGGCCCGCACCGACCACCTGCTGGCCACGACGGGTGCGGAGCAGGCCGAGGAGTACCTGACGGAAGGGGCCCTCTACCTGGATGGCGTCTTCCGGGGCGGACGGTTTTCGTTCTATCCTGGCTTCCGGCTGGCCACGTTCCCGAGCCGCAGCCGCGTGCTGTTCGAGCCGCGCGTGCGGGCGGAGTGGCAGGGCGAGCGGCACCGCTTTCACGCGGGCGCAGCAGCCGTGCACCAGGAGATCGGCGGGCGCTACACGTCCAACGACCTCTCGGACGTGTTCGTGTCGTGGGTGCCTGTGCCGGAGGGCGCGGCGTTGCCCCGCGCGCGGCAGGTGGTGGGCGGGTGGAGTACAGGAGGGGCGCGGACGTGGGTTTCGCTCGACGCCTACCACCGTGCGCTGAGTGGGCTTGGCACGGAAGGCACGCTCCGGGGCGTCTCGCGCGGGGCCGAGGTGCGGGCGCAGGCGGCGCGGGGGCCGGTGGTGCTGCGGATGGGCGCGGCCCTCGCGGCGGTGCGCTATCGCGCTGACACGCTTGCCTACCCACCGCCCACCGACCGTCCGTTACGGCTGGATGCGCAGATCACAGGCCGGCGGGCTGGGTGGGAGGCTTCGGCGCGTTGGTACGCTGTGAGCGGAGCTGCCTTTACGCCGCTGCGCGGTGCCTACCGCGACGTGCCCCTGCGGCCCGGCACAATCCCCGACAGTCCAGGGGTTCTCGTGTCGTCGGACGGCGTGCCGGGCAGCCGCAGGCTTCCCCCCACGCACCGCGTGGACCTGCTGCTGGCCTACACGCGCGCGCTCGGGCCGGCACGGCTGTCGCTCCAGGTGGCGGTGCGCAACGCCCTCGACCGCGCCAACCTGTTCTACCTCAACCGCCTCACGGGCGAGCGCTACGACGGGCTGCCCCGCGTGCTTTCGGTAGGAGCGCGGTTGGAGGTGTAGCCGGCCTCACAGGTTTTCGAGGCCGCCCGCCCGCATGCTCTCGACGGCCGCCTCCACTTCGCCGAAAAGCGTGTGCAAGGCTGGGGCCATCGTCTGAACGGCGTCCAGGTCGCCCGCTTTGGCGGCATCCTCCGCTACCCGCGCCTGCTGGCTGAGCGGGTGCGCGCCGAACATGGCCGCGCTCGACTTGAGCGTGTGCACCGCCCGCCGTGCAGATGCCGCGTCTCCCGTTGCGAGGGCAGCGTCGAGGTCGGCGAGCAACTGGTGGCTGTCGGCGAGAAAGTCGGTCAGCAGTTCGTCGAAAAAGGCCAGGTCTTCTTCGCCCACCGAGGCACGCAGGGTGCGCAGCGTTTCCCGGTCGAGCGGGCTGTCGGGGTCTGGAACCGGCGCGGCAGGTGCGGGCTCCGGCGTGATCTGCTTGAGGGCCTGGGCAAGCGCGTCCACGCGGAGCGGTTTGGGCAGGTGCTCGTCCATGCCGGCTTCGAGGCAGCGCTGGCGGTCGCCCGCGAGGGCGTTGGCCGTGACGGCGATGATGCGGGGCGAACGGGCCAGATTTGCCTGCCGGATGCGGCGTGTGGCCTCCAGCCCATCCATGACGGGCATCATGATGTCCATGAGCACCACATCGTAGGTGTGGCGCTGCACGGCTTCGACGGCTTCGAGGCCGTTTTCAACCACGTCGGCGCGGTAGCCGAGGCTTTCGAGCAGGCGCAGCGCCACCATCTGGTTGATGGGGTTGTCCTCGGCCAGCAGGATGCGCAGCGGCGCGCCGAGGCCTATGCCCGGTGTCGCGCCTTCGGACTGCGTGCCTTCGTCCGAGGCGCCGTCGAGCAGCTCACCGACGGCTTTGTAGAGCGCGTCGCGGTGGATGGGTGTGGTGAGCGTCCGTACCGTCGTGCCCGTCGGGCGCTGGCCCAGCGGGTGGTACTCGATGGCGGGCAGGTGCGCGCCAAAGGCGTGCTGCCGCGCCCGCACGAGCAGGCGCGTGCCGTGGGTGTCGCTCAGGTTGGCACTGTACAGCGCCGCATTCACCGCGCCGCTGTCGAGCGCGCGCAGGGCTTCGTCGGTCGTGGTGGCAGGGAGGACGTGGGCGCCAGTGCGGGAAAGCAGAGTCGAAAGCATGTCGAGCGTTGGAGCGTGGGCGTCGGCAACGAGCACGCGTGCGCCATCAAAGCGTGGCGTGCGTGCATAAGCGGGGGAGGCGGCGAGTAGCTGCGCGCTGAACGCAAAAATGGAGCCGTGGTGGGGTTGCGAAGATACGGCTACTTCACCACGCATAAGGGAGGCGAGCCGGCGCACGATGGCCAGCCCCAGCCCAGTGCCGCCAAAACGCCTGCTGGTGGAGCTGTCGGCCTGTGCATAGGGCTCAAAGATGGCCCCCAACCGGTCGTGGGGAATGCCGATCCCGGTGTCGGAGACGGAGAGGTGGAGGCGGCACTCAGGGCTGCTGCCGGAAAGCTGTTCACTCCGGGCACGGACAATTATTTCGCCGTCGAAGGTGAACTTGAGCGCGTTCGAGACGAGGTTGAGCAGCACCTGCCGGATGCGCGTCGGGTCGCCGATGAAGCGATCGGGCATCCGGGCGTCCGGTACGTAGGTGAGGTAAAGGCCCTTTTCGGCAGCGCCCCGGCTCACGAGGTCGAGCACGGACTCGACGAGCAGGCCCAGATCAAAGGGCGTGGCTTCGAGCGTGAGCGCGCCCGCCTCGATCTTGGAGAAGTCGAGTACGTCGTTGACGAGCCCGAGCAGGTTCTCGGCGCTCTGGGCCAGCATCTGGACGATCTCTTCCTGCTCACTGTTGAGCGGCGTGCCGATGAGCAACTGCGCCATGCCGATGACGCCGTTGAGCGGCGTGCGCAACTCGTGGCTCATCTGCGCCATGAACTCCGACCGCTCGTTGAGCAGGTGCGCCTGACGCTGCAACTCCATCTCCATCAACCGGGCACGCCGCGACAGCGCCGCGTTGTCGGCGGCAAGCGCGAGCTGAACGGATGGGGTGGGTGTGGCGTGGGGCATGGCAACAGAAGTGCCGCCCGGGGAGGGAGAGCGGCACCTTTAAGGCATCGGCCTTAAGTGCACCCCTCTTAACCTTTTAACGCCGCAGTTTCCACGCTTTCACACAATGGTGGTGGCGTGGACTGCCCGTGCGTCAGGCCAGGGCCGTGCGGGCACGCCGCACGTCCTGCACGCGCCGCACCAGGGCCACCACGAAGCCCGCCGTCAGGATCAGAAAGCCGATCCAGACCAGGCTGATAAAGGGCTTCTCGTAGGCCTGCACCACGATCCAGTCCTCCGGCGCTACGTCCACGCCGTCGAAGCCCAGCGTAACCCGTCCGTCGTCCACGTTCATCTGCAGAAACGTGACGCCGACGTTCCAGTCGGGCACGCGCGTCTGGAAAAACTGCTGCTGCCCACCTGGCAGCACGGCGTAGAGCGGTTTGAGCGTGTGCGTGGTGCCGGTGGCCACGTGCGTCATCTCGAGGACGGCGGCCACCACTACGGCGCTGTCGGGCAGGTCCACGCCTTCCGGGCGGTTGGTGTCGTAGCCGACGAAGCGCACGCGGTACACGCCCCCACCGATCTCGGTCGTCTCGCCGCGCGCCAGTTCCAGCTTGCCACGCGTGTCTTCATCGGGCGGCCCGAACATGGCCGAGGGCGTGACGGCGGCGTAGATGTCCTTCTCAACGAACGTCTGCACGTCGGGGTGCTGAATCCACTGGCCCTTGTTGCTCTGGTACACGACGGGCTTGAGGCTGAACGTGGAGCCGTCGGGGCGGGTAAAGGTGAGCAGGTAGCGGTCGTGCCCGCTCTCGGTCTTTTCGCGCCCGGCGTAGGTGACGGTGTAGCGGTTGCTCACGGGGCGCGTCTCGCCGCGCGTGAGGACGAAGTTGTCCCGGCTCTGTCCCGTCGTCGTTGGCATCATCACGCCTCCCTGCCCGACGGGCGCGCTGAAGCCGCTGGAGGAGAGGACGCCGAGGATGAGGATGGCAAAACCGATGTGCGAAATGGCTCCACCCGCCATGCGCAGGTTGCCGCGCCCGATGCGCCACAGCACGAAGGCGTTGCCGTAGAGCGCGAAAAAGCCCATGAGCACGAGCAGCAGCATCAACAGGCCCGTGCCGTACTGCGTCCAGAAGGGTTCGAGGCCGCCCAACAGCCCGGCCTGCGTGGCGGCGGTCTGCGCCTGCTCCGCCGCCGGCACCACCGTGCGTTCGACGAACGGCGTCAGCACGAGCACGGCAATGGTGGAGGCGACGGCCAGTCCAAGTGGGCGCACGACGGCGCGGTTGAGCTGCGCCACGCTCATCTTGTGCCACCAGAAAAGCTGGCCGATGGCGATCAGAAACGTGATGCCGACGGCGATAGGCAGCGACCACTTGTTGTAGAACGTGACGGGCACGGCGGCCGGGTTGTCCCGGAA
>CBDUBO010000215.1:0-5064 GCA_965365405.1 uncultured Rhodothermales bacterium
GATTGGCTGCTCGCCACCGCTGCCGAGGCGCCGACCCTGTTCGGCTTCGATTTCAGCTTCGCGCCGCCGATCGCGACGCGCGGCGCCTATTTGCCCGGCGAGGCCGCGGTTCCGCGCCACGCCAAGGCGTTCAGCGATCTCGGCGCCGAAGTTGTGGCCATCGGTGTCGAGCCGGACGGCGGTGAACGGCTGGGCCGTGCTACCGTTGAGCAACACCGTTCCTGCCACGACGATCTTCCCATCCGACTGGAGGGCCACGCCGTAGGCAAAGTCGGGGTCGCCTGCGAAGTCGAGCGTCATTTTGCCGCCTGTGCCGAAGCTGGCGTCGGCGCTGCCATCGGCGTTGTAGCGGGCCACCGCCCAGTTCACGTCCGACATGAGCGCGTCGAGGGAGGTGTAACCGACCACGACGATTTTGCCATCCGGCTGGACGGCCACGTCGGTGGCCTCGTCGAAAGAAACCCCGAAGGCATCGGTTAGCCAGCCGTCGCCGCCGCCGAACGTGGCGTCAAGCGTGCCGTCGGCGTTGAACCGCGCTACCAGGAAGCCGACGGTCGCGCCATAGCCCACCACGACGATCTTGCCGTCGGGCTGGAGGGCCGCCGCACCGGCGAAATCGCTGCCGTCGAGGTCGGCCGTGGCGATGCCGTCGCCGCCGCCGAACGTGGCGTCGAGCGTGCCGTCGGCGTTGTAGCGCACGAGGCCGATGTCGCTGGTCGTGTTGTCGCCCGTGGAGCCTACGAGCACGATCTTGCCGTCAGGCTGCGCGAGCACCTGCGAGGCAGCGTCCACCTGGCCGATGGCAGTCGAGACGAAGCCGGTACCGTTGAAGGTGAGGTCAGGGTCGCCCGACTGGGCGAAGGACGCGGGGGCGGCTGCGAGCCACGAAAAGGCCAGCAAAAGGGGTGCGCCGAGGCGCGTGAAAAGCGTGTGTTGATGCATGGATGCAAAGGGGAAGCGTTCCGTGCGCGGGGCGCAACAGACCGTATAAGGCGGGAACCGGCGGGGCTGCGTGCCCTCTGCCGACACTATTTGGTGCGGACGACGGTGATGCCGACGTTGCTGCCGGGCGGAACGCCTCCCGACGTGGTGGTGAAGGTGGCAAAACCACCCGCGCCCACACCCAGCCGCAGAAATGAGCTACTCCCGCTGTGGCTGAACGCGAGGGTCAGCGGCGTCGCGTTGGTCAGCTGGCGCGCCAGCAACGGCCAGGCGCCGAGGCCGCCAAAAACGGATCGGAGGTTCCAACTCGTCGTCTGGTACTTCGCCGCCACGCCCGGAATCACCGCCACGTCGTCCACGTAGAGCGACACCATCCAGTCTCGGTACCAGACTTTGAGTTCTTCCGCGGTGAGGCCGAGCACGTTCTGGAGGTTGGCCTGTCCGGTGGCGGTGGCGTTACCGCCGAGGGCCGCCCAGAACGTGTTGTCGTTGCCCGCGCGGCGGTCAGCTGCGTAGCGGAGAAAGCTCCAGGCCGCGCCCGTGCGACCCAGCGCCTGCAACCCAGCGGTCGTGAACGTGCCGCTGTTTTTGTAGACGCCTGTGGTGTCGGGCCGCTGCAGATAGCTGCGGAGACGACTATAGTTGAAGTTTTGGTAGGTGTTGAACGCCGCCACGCGACGGGACGCAAACGAGCCGCTCGTGAGGTTGGAAAGGTTGATGTTGCCACGGGGCGCGAGCCCCCAGCTCGTGTGATAGAACATGAGCTCCTCGGCAATCGCGGAGAGGCCTTCGTCGAGCCACTGCTCCTCGAACGTCGTCGTGCCGGTGACGTACATGCGCCGCGAAGCGTTGATGAGGTGCTGCAACTCGTGCCCCGCTATGCGCGTCGCGCCGCCCATGACGGACGATTCGGTGCGCACGTTGTTGTTGACCGCCCCCGTGGGGTCTGGCACCATCAGGTAGAGGATTTCGGCCTCGTTGCTCAGGTTGCACCCGGCAGTGGAGAAGAGGTCGCGGTTGGTGAAATACCCCAGGCTCACCGGCTGCGAAGCAGCGGGCGAGAGTTCGTTGACGGCGCGGGTAAAGAACAGGATGACGCGCCCGTTGCCGTCGAGGTCGGTGGGCTCGCCGAAAGCAGACGTGATGGCCGGCCACGCGATGCGCTCCACACGCGCCGCGAGGGTGTCGAGGCGGTAGCTATCGACGGTGTAGTTGTTGTTGAAGTTTTCGCCGTAGGGGTTGGTCACGTCGCGAACGGCGATGGTGTGCTCCGTCACCGCCCCGACGACGGCTTTGCGTACATCGCGGGTGCCGTTGCAGCCCGCGGCCACGTTGAAGGAAAGCGTGTCGCCCAGCGCCGGCACGGGCTGACCCGAAGTGCGCTGGATGCGAGACGTTTGCGTGCCGAGCAACGGTGCCACCGCTTCGTAGTCCCGCAGGCGCTCGCCCATGTGCGACGCCTCTGCCGCGTCGAGGGCCGCCAGGTCTTCGCCCAGGCGCATCGCGGACGCTTCTGAGCCTGAGATCGGCTGCGGGTCGGCGGTGGCCGCGAGCGGCTGCTGGCTCGTCCCCCCGACGATGCCCGTGGCGGTAAAGCTCAGCGTCACGCTGTTGGTGGTGGACTGGTTGGTGGGAATCACCGTGTACTCTGCCGTCGCGCCGGGCGCGCCACCGAGGCAAAAGTTCGCTCCCAAAGGCATATCGAAGTGGTACACCTCGCCCACGCCCAGGTTGGGGCACACCGACACCACCGAGGAGGCCGCCGGGAGGCCGCCCACTAAGGCCGTGATGGTGGCCGTGCCCGGCCCTACCGACGTGACGGCTCCGCTGGCATCCACCGTGGCGACCGCCGCGTCGGACGTGCTCCACGTGCGGAGCGCACCGGGAACAGCCGCGCCGAAGCGGTTGCGCGCCGTGCCGGTAGGCGCCTGCGTGGTGCCGGCAAAACCACGGGGCGCCGGCATGGAGAGGGTCATCCACGGCATCGGATACGTAACGGTGGCCACGACCGAAACCTGGAAGGTGAACACCTCAACCGTAGCAGGCACGCTGAACTGCCACCTGCGCGCGGCTGACGCCTGGCCGGGGTAGAGCGCGACATCGTACTCAAACACAACCTGCTCAGCCGTGGAGGCGTCTGCGTTCAACACGGAAACGGTGCCCGTGCCGGCTACGGTCTGCGGCGCGCCCAGCACGTGCGCCTGGATGCCCGCCGGCTCAGCGACGTTACCTGCGGCAGCACCGAACACGAGGCGCGTCGGGTTCTGGATTGTCAGGTCTGCGGCCCAGATCCGGCTGCTGCTGACGTAGCGTCCGTTCTGCCCGTCGAGTACCAGCGCGCTGCCGTAGGAGCGGTCTGAAGCCAGCGGCGCGCACGACACCTGCCCGCCGTGCACCGCAGCGGTGCAGGAGAGCCGAACAACCTCGGCAGGCTGCGAGCTAGCCGCAAATCGCCCGCCGGAGGCAGAGGCCGTGGCAAAGGGGATGAAAAGCGCACTCAGGATCAGTGCGGTACGTAGGGGCTGACGCATACGGGGGCTCCGCGTGTAAAGGGGGTAAGAAGGTGAACGTGCTCGAACCGTCGGCTCTTTAGCCGCGTGATTTGCACGAGCGCCCCTTACCAAGGATTGCGCCGAAGCTGGAAGCGCCTATTCGCAGCCTTACCAACCCCTGAAGCTGCCTGTAGCAAGAGAATTTGCTGCCCCATCCGGCACACTTTTCCGCAACTCAGCCTCCAACCCCTTGCCCCGAGCGTCGGCCGTGCCCTGCAAGCAGCACAAAGGCCCCGGCGCAGCACTTGCACCGGGGCCTTCTCATTTCGTCTCGCGCAGGGCGGTTTACGCGCCCAACAGGTCGAGCAGCCTTTCCAGGTCGTCGTTGCTGTAGTAGGCGATCTCGATGCGGCCGCCCTTGTCGCCCTTGTGTTTGATGGCGACCTGCGTGCTGAGGCGGCTGCGCAGGCGGTCGGCGAGAGCGCGTACCTGAAGGTCGTCGCGCCGGTCGGGTGCGGCCGTGGCGTCGGCCGCCTTTTCGGCGGGCCCGGCCTCCGCCGCAGTGGCGGCGCGGACGGCGTCTTCCACCTCGCGCACCGACAGGCCTTCTTCGAGGATGCGGCGCAGCAGGGCGTACTGGCTGGCTTCCGTCTCCATGCCCAGCAGGGCGCGGGCGTGGCCCACTGTCAGGCTGCCGTCGCGCAGCGTGGCCTGCACCCGCGGCGGCAGCTTGAGCAGCCGGATGAAGTTGGCGACGGTCGCGCGGTTTTTGCCCACCTTCTGCGCCACCTCCTCCTGCGTCAGCCCGCACTCCTCGATGAGCCGCTGGTAGCCCAGGGCGATCTCGACGGGGTTGAGGGCCTCGCGCTGCACGTTTTCGACGATGGCCATTTCCAGCATGGCCTCGGTGTCGGCCTCGCGCACGTAGGCGGGAATGCGCTTGAGGCCGGCGCGGCGAGCTGCCCGGAGGCGCCGCTCGCCCGAAATGACTTCGAACTGCCCGCCGCCCATGGCCCGGACGGTGATGGGCTGGATGATGCCGAGTTGCACGATGGACGCCGCCAGTTCGTCGAGCGCGTGCTCGTCGAAGTCGCGGCGCGGCTGGTACGGGTTGGGGCGGATGTGCTCCACCTCGATCTCGGCCACGCGGCCCAGAAAGCGGACGCGCTCCTCAAAGTTGTAGAGCCGCGTGCGCGGCACGTCGCCTTCTTCGCGGCCTTCCTCCTCTTCCGGGGCAGGCTGCATACTGGGCAGCAGGGCGTTGAGGCCCCGGCCAAGGGCTGCTCCTTTCTTCGACATGTTCGGGTTCTCGGTAAGCCGGTACAACGGTGAATCAGCCGGCAAAGCCGGATCGGCGGGGGGCAGGGGCGGCGTCGGGATGGGACGTGCCTCCCGTGCCGTTGATGCGGGAGGCGCGGATGCCGTCGTCGTGGGCGGGTGCGGGCGCGAGGTAGCGCTGGTTGTTGCGGATGACCTCGCGGGCGAGGGCCATGTAGTTGCGCGTGCCGATGGAAGTGGCGTCGTAGAGCAGGACGGGCTTGCCGAACGAGGGCGCTTCGGACAGGCGCACGTTGCGCTGCACGATGGTCTTGAACACCTTGTCGCCAAAGTAGCGGCGCACCTCCTCGGC
>CBDUBO010000216.1:0-5062 GCA_965365405.1 uncultured Rhodothermales bacterium
CTGCCGGAATCGGGCCGGAGGGTCGAGCAGCCTGTCAGGAGCGTGCAGGCCATCATGAGAAAAAGCGTGCGAGGCATGGCAGAGAGAGGGTTGTGAGGGAGAACTGTTCAGCGCGTGATGGTGAGCGGGCGCGTCAGCGTGCCCATCGCCGTTTCTATGCGGACGAAGTAGAGGCCGGGGGCCAGCGCGGCGGCGTCGAGCGTGGCGTGGTGCACCACGCCGGACGCCGCCGTGCCGCTGGAGAGCACGGCCACCTGACGCCCGAGGGCGTCGTAGAGCGCGAGTGTGGCCTGGCCCGTCACCGGCACCGTGTAGCTGACGCGCACCGGGCCGGATGCGGGGTTGGGCGCGGGCGGCAGCAGCGCCAGCGCGCGCGCCGCTTCGATGGTGAGTTCAGCTTCGGGCGAGTACACTGCCACGCCGCTGAAATCCACCTGCCGGAGCCGAAAGCGGTAGAGGCCGGGCGTGAGGTTTTCGAGCCGGTGCGTGTAGGCATGGGCTTCGGCGCTCGTGCCCGCGCCCCCCACGAACGCTACCTCCCGCCACGCGCCTCCTGCCTGCTGCTCGATAGCGAAGCCGGCGTTGTTCGTCTCGGAGGCCGTCTGCCATGCCAGCACCACGGCGCTGCCGTCGCGCGCGGCGCTGAACGAGACGAATTCGACGGGCAATTCGCCGCCCGTGTGTAGCACCTCTACGTAGAGGGGATGCACCGTCTGGTACCCTTCGCCCATTTGCAGCGCGACGTGCAGCGTATCACGGTACACGCCCGACGGCATCCCTTCCATCAGCGTCGTGATTTCGATGGGTGTTGCGCCCGAACCCGTTGCCTGCCGGATGCGCAGCCACGGAGCCGCGCTACCAACCGACCAGTGCCAACCTTCGCCCTGGAGGCCGGTGAACCACACCGAGCGCCGCACCGTGCCATCGCGCCCCTCGCGGTCGGTCTGCACGCGCAGCGTGGTCGTGGAGAGGGCGGTGAAGGCGGGCGCAGTGGCGTAGGCCGGGCCGGTGGCAATCGGCGCGGTGGTGGTTTCGTAGAGGCCGTCGCCGTCGGCGTCCACCGCGACGGGTGCCGCGAGGGCGCCGCCATCGAGCGCCACGCGCAGCGCGCCACCGGCGGCCAGCGCGTAGCGCGGGAAAAGGGCCTGCGCCAGCACGTCGTCCGCTTCGGACTGAAGCCGCGTGACCTCGACCACACCCGGAGCCGCCGTTTTCACGTCCAGCACGTAGGGCGTGCCCGCCGGAAGCGCCACGACAGCCCCGTAGGCCGCCGGCCACACGGTGGCTCCGGCAAGCTGTGCGGCTACCGCCGAGGTGCCCGCGCCGGCGCGCCCACCGCTCTGCCGGCCCGTGGCCGGGTCGGTAAGCGTGACGGCGAGCGGAGACGTGCCGGTGATATGGAACAGGTCGCGGGGCTGCTCGGCGACCTCGGCAGGCGCCCGGACGGCCTGGGCCAGCGTGACGCTGTGGGCCGGAAGAGCCTGATAACCTGAGTGGAGCACGTCCATGACGGCGTCGAGCGCCCTGCGCCCGTTCTCGTCGGCGCAGGCCGGGTCCATGATGCCGGTGTGCGTGCACGGAAACGCCTCGAACTCCTCGATCCAGCGGCTCTCGTCCACGCCGGAAAGGTCCACCGCGCCCACGCTGCGGTCGCGGCCCAGCGTGGCACTCACGAGCGGCACCGTGGCGTCTCCGGCTCCGAGGATGGGCTGGAGGCGCTCGCGGTAGGCGCGGTGAAACCCAGTGTCGTCCGCCTCGCCGCGCACGGTTTCTTCTTCCGTCAGGATTTCGTGGCCCGGCCCGCGCGCCCAGCCCACGGCGGTGCTGAAAGGCTGCGACCCGACGATACGGAAAATCTGCGGGGCGCGGCTGTAGCTGCGCCAGTCGTCTATCAGCGCGTGTACCTCTTCGTCGGCCTTCTGCAGGTGCGCGCTGTTGCGGCCCAGCCCCACGGGAATCTCGACGTTGCCCGAAGCCGTGGGAAACAGGTCCACTTTGGGTCGCCCCAGGAAGTCGCGCACGCTTTCGTACGAGTAGAGCGAGCGGCCCACCAGGTCGGTCAGCATGGGCGCGCCGCCGTTGCCGGGCCGGTCGAAGTCGGCGGCATCCCAGTAGGCGCGGCTGGGCAGCAGGGTGTAGGCCACGGGCAGGTGCTGCGCCATGCCCACCATGCGGCCCCACTCCACGTCGAAAAACTCGCTGATGCCGAGCGCGTCGTAGAGCACGGCTTCGATGCCGAACACGTAGCCGCGCGTGTGGGCGGCGATGGCCTGCGGCGCGCCCAGAAACGGCGTGGCCACGGTGAGCGAGCGGTGGATTTTGTTCTGGCTGTGCTGCTCCTCGGCGCGCACGTACAGGCTTGTCACCAGGCCGCCGTTGGAATGCGCCACCAGGTCCACCTCACAGGATCGGGCACGGTCGGGGCGATCTGCGGTCACCTGGTCAATGAAATCACGGAGTTCGGCGGACAGTTCGCCCGTCCAGCGCCGCCAGTCGTGGCCAAAGCGCCACAGGTCGTTGGTGTAGGTATTGGCGTTCTGGGCGTCGCCGGGGTAGCCATGCTGCTCCATGTAGGCCAGCACGGGGCCGTACGCGCCCGGCACTTCGAGCACGCCGCCCACGGCAACCGGCTCGGCAGACGCGCCGCCCGGCTGCATGGCGAGCCGGGCGAGGTTGTCGTTGAGCGCGCGGCTGAAGCCGGGGCCGATGTCGCCCGCGTTGACGGGGAGCCAGACGCTTTTGCCGTCGCCGACGGCGCTGAGCGTGGAGCCGCCCACGCCGGGCACGAAGAGGACGGGCCGCCGCAGTTGGGATAGCTCGGACGTGCCGCTGCCTTCGACTGTAGCCGTGGCCGCCACCAGGTCGCCGGTTTGGAGGGGCACGACGGCGCTGAAGAAACCCGTTTCGTTCGCCACCGCGTGCCCGATGGGCTCCGCCTGGCGAGCAAAGTAGCGGCCCCGCTCCACGCCCGTGGCGAGCACGCGGTACACCACGACCGTCGCGCCGGGCGCGGCCATGCCTTCGACAAAGCGGATGCTGCCCGCCACGATACGCGTCAGGCGCGGCGCGGGCACGGCCCCGCCCGCTGGCACGCCCGGACCGGCTCCGCCCTCCCACGGCGCGCATGTCGGCCCGTCGCCGCCCGCGTCGAGCGGCACCTTGAGCGCGTTGGCCGTCCAGCCAACCGGAATGCTCAGGTGGTTTTTGAGGACGGTTGCCGCGACGCCCTCCGCCACGGCAATGCCGCCCGCGATGTGGTTGGCTTCGTCCCCGTCTAGCCCACCGATGGTCGCATCGTCGGCCTCCACCCGCACGCCTCCCAGCGTGTTGAGCAGCGTGTCGCCGGCGGCAGTGAGGCCCAGAAAGCTGCGGCGCAGCGCGAAACCCGTCGCTTCGGCCTGCACATGGATCCCGTAGCCGCCGAAGCCCGTCACGGCCACGTCCTCTACCTCGACGCCGGGCGCGGCGATAACCAGACCGCTGAAGCTTCCGCCTCCGACCGGGGCGCGTATCTCCACGGGACTGCTGCCGCCCAGCCGCCGGAAGTGCGCCGGGCGCTCGACAGACGGCAGGCCCTGCGGTCCCACTTCGACAGCGGGCTGCGCACCTGGCAGGTCGAACCACACCCGCGTGGGCACGTCGCTGTCTCCCCACGCGTTGAGCGTCTGGATAGCCGCCGTGAGCGTGCATTGCAGGCCCGGCTCGTCCGGGTCGGCGTCGCACTCGTCGTCGTCCAGGTCGGCGTCCGGTGCCGCTTCGGCGCGGTTGACGGTGATAGTGCCGGCCACCGGCGGGCCGAGCGTGATGACGTAGGCCGTTTCCACTCCGCCTGCGGGGCGTCCCCTGCCGAGGATCACGCGGCCATCGGCAGAGATCTCGTAGGCGTTGAACTGAACGAGGCCCGTTTCCAGGCCGTAGCGGGCGCGCAGGAAACTGAACAGGTCGTGCGTGCCCGTCTCCTTTTCCCAGATGGCCGCGCCGCCCACCGCCACCGTTCCATCGCGGTTGAGGGCTCCCGGATACATGTCCAGCGCTTGCAGCCCGCCTGCCCGCGTCCACAGGTATCCCTTCGTGTCGAAGGTACCCGGCCCTGTCGTGAGGTGACACAGAAGGCCCACCGTGCGCCCGTCCTGCGAGATGCTGGCCGGATTGCAACTGTACGCGCCGGCGGGTTCGGGCAGCACCTCGACGCCGCCCTCGGCCGTCCAGAGCCAGGCGTGACCGGTCGTGGTGCCCGGCGTACGCGCGGAGAGTATGACGGTGCGCCCGTCGCCGGACAGGCCGTTCAGGCCGGCCACCTCCTCCATCGGAATGGGCAGGTAATTGATCTGGCCGTTCCGCCACATAAAAGCCTGGTAAGGGCACTGAGCCGGGTCGGTGCCGCCAAACCACTGGAGGCCCAGCGCGATGGAGCCGTCGCGCGAGACGTGCCGGACGGCGGTGTTGCAGCCGGGCACGTCGAACACCACGAGGCTGTCGCGCTGCGTGTCGTAGAGGTACCCTTTGCTCGTGATGCCCGGCTCGAAGCTGCCCGACAAGCTGCCCACTACCACATGCCCGTTGCCCGAAACGGCTTCTGCGGTGCCTTTGTGGCCCGACCAGTAGCTGGGCCCGCCCGCTTGCAGCACCCCGTCTTTGAGGCGGAAAGGCCACGTCGGGCCTGTGCTGTTGCCCATCGCCCCCACCACAACGCTGCCGTTTGTGGAAACGCCAAAGGCGAATACGCGGTGCTCAACGCCGTAGTAGGGAATTCTGGAGATGGAAGCCGGCGGCTGCTGGGCACTTGCGCCGTGAGCCGCCAGGAGGGCCAGCGTGCCCAGCACTGCGGCGCGGGCGAGAGCGCTGGAAAAGGAGAAAGAGCACATGTGAGCAGGGTACAAGAGCCTCCCGTTCGAGGCCTTCAGCTGGCGACGGTGATGAGCAGGCCGTTGGCCCGTTTGCCTTCCACACGAAGGGCGTAGAGGCCCGGCGAGAGCCCGGCAGCATCTATCTCGAAAGGGCCCGGCAGGGCGTCGTAGCGCCGGACGCAGCGCCCCAGCACGTCGTAGAGGCCGAGCCGGAC
>CBDUBO010000217.1:0-5059 GCA_965365405.1 uncultured Rhodothermales bacterium
CAGCGCCGCGCGCTGCGCCTGAACGTGGGCGCGCCCGCCGGGCAGATTGGGCAGCCGCAGCGGAAACACGACGCGGGTGATGAGCACATACAGGAGCGCCAGCCCCAGTGCGGCCACAGGCACGCCGAACGCGAGCCAGCCCGCAAAGCTGAGCGTCGTGCCGTACGTCTCTTCCAGAAACCCCGCCAGCAGCGCGTTCGTGGGCGTCCCGATCAGCGTCGCCATGCCGCCGATGGAGCAGGCGTAGGCGACGGACAGCATCAGCACGACCGCAAAACGCCGGTCTTCTTCTGCCGTCCCCACTTCGTCGCGCCGCGACAATTCGACGACCGAGAGCGCGATGGGCAGCATCATGACGGCGGTGGCCGTGTTGGAAATGCCCATCGAGAGCAGCGCGGCTGCCAGCATGAAGCCAAGGATGAGGCGGCGCGGGGCCGTCCCCACGTAGCTGATGACGGCGAGGGCGATGCGGCGGTGCAGGCCCCACTGCTCCATGCCCTTCGCCAGCAGAAACCCGCCCAGAAAGAGCATCACGATGGGGTTGGCGTAGGGCGCGGCGGCCTCGCGCACGCCGGTTACGCCGAGAAGCGGAAACAGCACGATGGGCAGCAGCGAGGTGGCCGGGATGGGCAGTGCCTCGGTCATCCACCACACCGCCATCAGCACGGCGACGGCGGCCGTGCGCCACGCGGGGACGTCGAGGCCAGCGGGCGGTGGGGCCAGCAGCAGCGCGGCGCACAGCAGCAACCCTCCCCAGAAACCCAGTCGCTGGTGCAGGCGGGTGTCAGTCATGGCACTGGGCGGTGTTCAGGAGCGCGTGGACGTGCGCGACGGCCTGACTGAAGCGCTCGTCCCAACTGCCACGGATGAGGTGGAAGGGCTGGCCCTCGCGGCTGAGCGTCTCGCGGATGCGGTCGCGCAGCAAGGGCCGGGCATGGGGCTGGTCGCGCTGCGGGTCGGGCACCCAGGGCACGTCGGCGTCGAGCAGCAGATAGAGGTGCCGCCGCTGCTGCCGCGCCGCCTCGACGAGCCAGCCGGGGGCGAGGCCGTAATAGTGCGCGCTGTACACGACGGACATCCACAGGTCGGTGTCGCAGAACAGGAGGCGGTGGGCCTGCCGCGCCATCGCGGCCTCGGCGGCCTGCTGCCCGCGCGCGGCGGCGTGCACGTCTGCCGGGACGACGGGCAGGCCCTTGTGGTCGATCCACGTGCGCAGGTACTCGCCCACCCATACAGTCTGGAAGTGGGCCGCGAGGCGGGCCGCCAGCGTCGTCTTGCCCGTGGATTCGGGCCCCACGATGGCCACACGCAGCGCGTAGTGGGCCCGCGCGGCGGGCGGCAGAAAAAGCCAGTGGCGGAGGGGATTGGCCCGCACCGCTGCACTCTCGACGGGCACCAGGCGGCGCGCGGGATCGACGGCGACGTGGGGCACGCCGAGGGCATCGGCCAGTGCCTGCTGCGCGGGGGTGGAGGAAAAGAGCACGTCCGGCGCAACTCCGGCAGCCCGGATACGGGCCGCCAGGGTGTCCGCATCGCCGGCATCTTCGACTACGTGGAGCGCGGCTTCAGGGGCCAGTTCGCGCAGCCACGCCGCCCGCGTTGCAGCGTCCAGGGCGTCGTCCGGGCGGGCGCGCAGGCAGACGGCGAGGCCGGGCGTGTAGGCACGGGCGAAGTCGAGCACGAGCGCATGGCCGCTGTGCGGCGGGAGGAAGCGCCCCACCACCACTCCCCGGGCGTAACGTGGTGGTGCAGCGCGCAGCACGTCGTGGGCGTTGCTCATGCGTCTACCGTCTGCGGGGCGGCGCGCAGGTCGCGTTTCCACGCGGCGTAGCCCTGCGCGGCAAGGACGAGAAAAAGTCCGTACAGCACCATCGTCGGATACAGGCCTTTGACGAAATAGACGCCCGCCGCCACGCTGTCCACGACGATCCACAGAAGCCAGTTTTCGATCCACTTGCGTGCCTGCATAACCTGCCCCGCTACGGCGAAGGCCGTCGTGAAAGCGTCCCAGTAGGCCAGCGGCTGCCCCACCGACCGGTCGAGAAACAGGCCGATGGCCGCCATCGCCAGGGCGGCGCCCAGCAGCAGGCCGGCGAGCCAGTTCCATGAGATCCGAGAAACAGGAAGCACGTCGGCCACGCTTCCTCGCGTCCACACGTACCAGCCGTAGAGCTGGCCGGGCAGGTACACGAGCGCGTAGAGCGCCATGTCGGCGAAAAGCGCGGCGCGGTAATAAACGGGGATGTAGAGCGCCGTGGCGACGATGCCAATGGGCCAGCCCAGCACGCGCTGCCGCGCCAGCAGCCATATGCTGAGCGCGCTCAGCACCGCCCCGCCAATCTCGACGGGGTCGCTGAAAAAGGCGGCAAAGGCGTCAGCGAGGGCGGCAGCGTCCACAGGCGGGCAGATTGAGGCGGCAAGATAGACCCGCAGGGGAATGGCAATGAGGGGACTGGGGACCTGGCCGAGGGGAATGAAATGGTCAATAGGCAATTCGGCAATGGGCAATGATCAACGAGGAGGGCCGTAGAGGCGCAATTCATTGCGGCACGCCCGTCGCTGCCCGTGGCACGCACTCCCTCGACACGCCCTCCGCCTCAGCCCGCCGCTACCCCAACCCCAGCAGCCGCCCGCCCTGATAGACGACGAACGAGAAGCCGTAGGCGAGCGCGAACATGTAAAGCCACATCACGATGGGCCAGCGCCACGTGTTCGTCTCACGCCGGGCAATGGCAATCGTGCTCATGCACTGGAGCGCGAACACGAAAAACACCATCAGACTCACGGCCACGAGGGGCGTAAAGACGGGCGTGCCATCGGGGTAGCGATCGGCCTTGAGCGCATCGCGCAGCAGCGTCGGCTCGCCGTCGCCCTCCTCCACGCTGTAGAGCGTGGCAAGGGCGCTCACGATCACCTCGCGTGCGGCAAAAGCCGTCACGAGACCCGCGCTGATTTTCCAGTCGAAGCCCAGTGGCCGCATCACCGGCTCGATAAAGCGCCCGAAGCGCCCGATGTACGAGTTGCGCACGCGGCTGGACGCCTGCGGCGCGGCCTCGGCGGTCTCGCCCTCGGGCAGCGTCGCGTTGTCGAGCCCTTCGGGCGTCACGCTGCGCGCGTCCGTGGTGGTCTGTAGCGCCGAGGCGTCGCGCGTGTCCACGTCGGGCTGCGGGTAGTTGGCCAGAAACCACAGCACGATAGAGATGCCGACGATGATCTTGCCCGCCCGCACGAAGAACAGGCGGGCGCGCTCCACCATGCGGCGCAGCACGTATCTGGCCTGCGGCAACCTGTACGGCGGCAGTTCCATCACGAAGTGCGACCCCTCGCCTCGGAACACGAAACGGTTGAGTATCCACGCCGCCACGAACGCCATCGCAGTACCCATCGCGTAGAGCGCCAGCATCGTCAGGCCCTGGTAGCTGACGAGCCCGAACAGGCCACCGATGGGGATGAAAGCGGCGATGAAGAGCGCGTATACGGGCAGACGCGCCGAGCACGTCATGAGCGGGGCCACCATGATGGTGATGAGGCGGTCGCGCTCGTTGGGCAGCGTCCGCGCCGCCATGATGCCGGGGATGGCGCAGGCGTACGACGACAGGAGGGGCACGACGGACGCGCCGCTGAGCCCCATCCGCCGCATCACGCGGTCGAGCAGGAAGGCGGTGCGGGCCATGTAGCCCGTGTCCTCCATCAGCCCGAGGAAAAAGAACAGCAGCAGGATCTGGGGCAGGAAAACGACGACGTTGCCCACGCCCGCCACCACACCGTCCACCAACAGGTCGGTGTACCACGCCGCCGGCAAGAGGGCGCGCACCCCGCTGCCCAATGCGCCCACGCCCCACTCGATGGCGTCCATGGCGGGCGTGGCCCATGTGAAAACGGCCTGGAAGATGAGCAGCAGAAACGCGCCGAAAATCGCCAACCCCCACACGCGGTGCGTCAGCACGGCGTCGATGCGGTCGGAGCGGGTGCGGGCGGCTTCCTCGGCCCGGCGTGTGACCACGCGCGGCGCGAGCGCGCCGATCCAGCCGTAGCGCCCCATCATCTCGGCCTGCTTGTAGGGCGCTTTCTGGGCGTCGAGCGCTTCTCGGGCCGCCTCGACGGCCGTCACGAAGCGGGGCGCTTTGTCCCGCCACGCGTCCAGCAGCACATCGCTCGTGAGCGCGCCGAGCGCGTCGCTGCGCAGCAGGCGCGTGGGTACGCCGGGCTGCTCCTCGGCCAGACGCTCGGCAAGTTGGGAAACGTGCGTTTCGGCAACAGGCATCAGGTGCCAGTCCGGACGAGGCGGCGGCGCGGGCAGCGCCTCGATAGCGCGCAGCACCCCCTCCACCCCTTCGCCCCGCCGTGCCACGAGCGGCACCACGGGTGCGCCCAACGCTTCGGCCAGCGCATCGGCGTCCACCTCGATGCCCGCTTCCTCGGCGGCATCCACCATGTTGAGCGCCACGACGGTGGGCAACCCCAGGTCGAGCACCTGCGAGACGAGGTAGAGGTTACGCTCCAGGTTGGAAGCGTCTACGACGCACACCACCACGTCCGGCGCGTTTTCGCCCGGCAGGCGGCCCGTGAGCGCGCTGTAGGCGATGCGCTCGTCGAGCGACTTGGGGTTGAGGCTGTACGTGCCTGGCAGGTCTATCACCTCGACGCCCGGGCGGCCTTTGAGGCGTCCACTTTTGCGCTCGACGGTCACGCCGGGGTAGTTGGCCACCTTCTGCTGCAACCCCGTCAAGAGGTTGAACAGCGTGGTTTTGCCCACGTTGGGGTTGCCCGCCAGCGCGATGCGCCGCAGGCCTGCCGCCGTGGCCACCGGTTGCATCATCTCTCCGCTTCTACCGCTACGAGCCGCGCTTCGTGGCGGCGCAGCGAAAGGTGATAGCCGCGCACCCGCACGTCGAGCGGATCGCCCAGCGGGGCCGCCCGCACAACCTCGACCGGAGTGCCCGGCAGCAGGCCCATTTCCAGCAGCCGGCCCGGCACGTCGCCCGTGGCAAAGCCTGTCACGACGGCGCGCGTGCCCGGCTTCAGGTCGGCCAGCGTCGTCACGACAGGGTGGCGAACA
>CBDUBO010000218.1:0-5043 GCA_965365405.1 uncultured Rhodothermales bacterium
GGGGCGAAGAAAGCCGCCGGCCTGCTGCTCGAAACCACCCGCGCCGACGCCGATACCGCCCCTGCCCTCGTCATCGGGATGGGGCTGAACGTCAACCAGCAGCACTTTCCCGATAGCCTGTCCGACCGGGCCACCTCGCTCGCGCGGGCCAGCGGGCAAGAGGCCGCACGTGCTGCTGTGCTGGCGTACCTGCTGGGCACCCTCGAACCTCTCCTGAACCTGTGCGCCGGCGGGGGCGTCGAACTGCTGATGCGCCTTTACAGCGCCCGGCTTGCCGGGCTGGGCCAGCCTGTCACGTTTTACGAGTCGGCCACGGCACAGCCTGTGGCGGGTCGCCTGGCTGGGCTTTCGCCACGCGGCGCGCTTCAGATCGAGACTGCTGAGGGCCTGCGCACCTTCCACGCGGGCGACCTCACCACCCACCCTCGCTAAGTCAGCCCGATGACGCTTGCCCTCGACCTGGGCAACAGCAGCCTCAAGGCAGCCTTTTTCGCGGGCCCGGTGCTCGTGGATGCCCACCGCTTTCCCACCAGTCAGCCCGATTGGCCCGACGCCTTCACGCGCTGGCTCGCTGGGCGCGCAGGGGTCCACCGGGTGGGCCTGGCGTCTGTCGTGCCCGGACAGGTAGACAGGGTCACGCGCTGCCTGGCGGCCGCCGGCCTACCGTCGCCCGTCCCCATCCACGCCCAGATGCCCCTGCCGCTGCGCATCGCCTACGCGACGCCGGACACGCTGGGCGCCGACCGTATTGCTGCTGCCGTGGCGGCGTGGAACCGGGCGGGCGGCCACAGCGCCGCCATTGCCCTCGACGCAGGCACGGCCGTCACCTATGAGGTGGTGCGCGCCGGGGGCGTGTACGCGGGCGGCGCCATCGCCCCCGGACCGGCGCTGCTCGCCGCCAGCCTCCACCGGGGCACGGCGCAGCTGCCCGACGTGCCCTTCACCCTGCCGCCTTCGGCCGTGGGCGACCGTACGCTGCACGCGCTCCAGTCCGGACTGGCCTATGGCTTCCTCGACGGCGTGACGGCGATGCTGGCGCGTCTGCGCGCCGAACTGGGCCCCGGCACGCGTGTGGTGGCTACGGGCGGCTGGGCAGGCTGGCTGGCCGAAAACGGCGCGCCCGTGGACGATGTATGCCCCCACCTCGTGCTCGAAGGCATCCGGGACGTGCTCGATTGGCAGGAAAGACGCGGCTGACCGCTATCCTTCTTCCAGCCGCAGCAGGGTTTCGATGCGCGCGATCACCATGTCGATGGCGACCTTGTTGTGTCCGCCGCGCGGCAGGATCACGTCCGCGCGCCGCTTCGAAGGCTCGACGAACTCAATGTGCATGGGCCGCACCGTCCGTTCGTACTGGTCGAGCACGGCGTGGATGGAGCGGCCGCGCTCTTCGAGGTCGCGCCGGATGCGGCGCATCAGGCGGATGTCGTCGTCGGTGTCCACGAACAGCTTGATGTCCATGCGTTCGACGAGGATGGGCTCGGCCAGCACCAGAATACCTTCGACGATGACGACACGGCGCGGCGCGATGCGGATCGTCTCCTCCTCGCGGCTGTGCGTGACGAAGTTATAAACCGGCTTCTCGACCGTCTCGCCCGCCATCAGGGCGTCCAGGTGGGCCCGCATGAGCGGCGTTTCGAGCGCGTCCGGGTGGTCGAAATTGAAGGCCGCGCGCACGTCGAGCGGTAGGTGCGCCAGGTCGCGGTAGTACGAGTCGTGGTCGAGCAGGGCGATGTGCTCGGGCCCGAAGCGCTCGATGATGCGGCGCAGCACAGTCGATTTCCCCGACCCCGACCCACCCGCGATGCCAATGACGACAGGCTGCATCAGTCTGCCCGCACGAACGTGACCGTCGTCGTGCGCGTCTCGGCGTCGCGCTCGGTCGCGTCTGCGTCCAGGCGGTAGCCATCGGGCGCCCGCCAGCCCGCCAGCGCGTCAACCGAGCTCACGGTTTCGCGGACGACGTAGCTGGCCAGCTGGCCGCGTAGCGGCTTGACGCCATGCGTGAGCACCTTCCGCTCCCCGCCTTCTTCGCGCACGAACTGCACGCGCACCTGCTCGGCGTAGGTGTGGGCATCGTCCCACGCCTCCTGATGGGCGGCCGGCAGCAGGTTCCACACCACCTGCCCTTCCAGCAGCCGGTTGAGCACCGGTGAGATGTGCGGACGCCAGTAGCGGCTCACCTTGCCAATGCCAGGCAGCGTGGCGTCCATGCGGAGGCGGTATAGCGGGATGAGATCGTCGGGCCGGAGCAAACCGAAAAGTCCGGAGAAGATGATCGTGTTTTCGAGCAGGCGGCGCTGTGCTCCCGTAGGCAGCCCCCCGAAGTCGAGCGCGTTGTAGAGCACGCCGGGGCTGTAGCGGTCGAGGGCCGCCATGAGCGGCGCGCCGAAAAGCGAGGCGTTCGCCTGAACGGCCTCGGCGAGCGCGTCTCCCTTGACACCAAAGAGGGTTTCCAGGCCCTCACCGGCGGCGACCACCTCGCCCAGCGTCCGCATGAGTTGCTTGCGCTCCGGGTTGAGTTCGCGGAAAAAGTTGAACGTGCCCGACGCCCGCAGATCGAACATGTCGGGAGCGAGCGGATTGCCACCGGGCAGTTTTCCTTCTGCTGGTGGCACCAGGATCGAAAAGTCCGGCATGGGGCGCGGGAGGGGCAGGGCGATCAGGCAGCCGCGTCGGCGCGGCCACGGCGGACCTCGCCGATGAGGGCGTCAATTTCGGCTCGGATGCGGGCCGCTTCTTCACGGGCGTCCTCGACGACCTGGTGGCCGCTGGCCTTGGCGCTGCTGCCCGCCGGCTGCTGCTGTACCATCTGTTCCACCAGCACGCCTACCTGCTCGGCGGCGCGTTCGAGCTGGTACACGAGGCGACGGCGCACCTTGCGGCCCTCTTCGGGCGCAATGAGCAGCCCGGCGGCAAAGCCGGCCATGCCGCCTAGCAGCGCGCCAAACGTGCCTGCACGGATCAAAGCGGAGAGGGAAAACATCTTCATGCGCGGAGGCCAGTTCAGAAAGCGAGGGTTGGGGAAACGCTCGGATCGGGAAGGCAGTTTCGGGCTGCCCGCAATGGATGCGCAGCCGCACATCAGGTAAAACCAAAAAGGCCGTCTCCGCAGTAGCAGAGACGGCCCGAAGGTCAATAGCCCGCCCGGCGGTCGGACTGACCGCCTAACGAACCTTCTTCTTGTGACGGTTCTTGCGAAGACGCTTCTTGCGCTTGTGCGTGGCGATCTTGTGGCGCTTCCGTTTCCTTCCGCAGGGCATATTGGTGTAGGCTGATAATCTGTATGGGCTGAACAGGAACCCGAATGATACGGACCGGAGGCGGGTGGGTTCTACTTCGACCGCACCGTATTTCTGAGGCTTCGGTTAAGAATAGGCCTTTGCGCGTACGGAAACCCGGACTGGGCAACGCCATATTTAGGGCCCTTTCGTATGTAATGATAGCTGTGCTGCACCACCTGGACGGATATCGATTCGCTGCTCAAGGCCCCACCGATGGCCCATCCGTGGTGTTGCTGCACGGAATGCTGGGCGACGTGGACAACTGGGACGCTACGCTGCCTGCCCTCGCTGCTGCGGGCTACCGGGCCACCGCTCCCCTGCTGCCCGTTTACACTGCCCCCCTCTCCGACACGAGCGTGCAGGGCCTTACACGATACGTGCTCGGCTTTCTCCAGGCGCTGGGCGGCGGGCCGCATGTGCTCGTGGGGAATTCGCTCGGGGGGCACGTAGCCTTGTGCGTCGCCCTCGAACATCCCGAACGGGTGCAGGCACTCGTACTATCGGGCGCCTCAGGACTCTACGAAGTCAACATCGGCGCGAGTACGCCGCGCCGCTTCGACCGCGCCTTTGTACACGATCGCACCGCATTCACCTTTCACGACCCCGTCCACGCCACCGACGCGCTGGTGGACCGGATGCTAGGCGTGTTGGGAGATCGCCATCAACTCGTCCGGCTCGTCAAGATGGCCCGCTCGGCACGCGACACGCACCTGGAGTCGTACCTGGCCAGACTCGCGGTGCCCACCCTGCTCGTCTGGGGCGAAAACGACCGCATCACGCCGCCGGACGTGGCCGAGCAGTTTGCCGCCCTGTTGCCGGACAGCGCAGTGGCCTACATCCCTCGTTGTGGCCACGCCCCCATGATCGAGCAACCCGATGCCTTCAACGAGCATCTGCTGGCCTTTCTGCAGGCACGGGTGCGGGCTGAACTGTATGCCGCTTAGCACAGCCTTGTAGTCCAGCGCAAACACATTACAGGATTAATGACTTGTATTTCAAGGCCTTACAGCCCCCAAACAAGGATGGCACAGCGGTTGATTATACCCTGCACCGTAGCCCCGGACCTCCTGCGGGCTGCCAGGTGCAGCACGCTGCACACGCCGGGTGGACGCGAAGGGTGAGCGCGTCCACCCGGTTCTTTTTTTGCCTTTTCCAGACGCAGCGCGTGGCGTTTCTTGCCCTATGCGGATGCTCTGCCTTCTCCTCCTCGCCACCGGCTGTACGCCCCGGCTGGCTCCCCTCTACCACGACTTCACCGCGCCCATGCCCGACAGCGTCTCTTTGGAGGCCGCACGTCGAGCCTTGATGGATGCGGGCTGGCAACTGGCCGAGGCCCCTGCCTCGGGTACCCTCACCACCACACCGCGCCGGTTGCAATCCTGGGGCATTTACCAGGTGTACCTCAGCGTCGAAGTGCTTCCGCTGGGAGGGCCTTACGTGCGCGTGCTGTTTCACCCCTACCGAAAATACCTGACGGGTGGGCGCGGCAAAATTCCCTACCTCCCCGCCGGCGTGCGGCGAACAGCCCTGCCCCCCATCCAGGAGGCGTTCGAAGCCGAGGGATTTCACGTCGTCCTCAGCGGCGAACGGGCCTACCGGGCTGCGCGAAACGGAACCGAGTAGCGCCAAGCCGGTACGAAAAGGCCGCTGCTTCGGTGGCGTGTTCTTTCACAACATGGGGATGTTCTGGCTTCGACGGGTGATGTATGTCACAGGTGGCGCGCCGAGCTGCTCGGTATGCTCGTAAATCTCGCCGGGA